>DOFS01000382.1 GCA_003523945.1 Nitrospiraceae bacterium
ATTTTATCCGCGATCTTCTCTTGAAAATCCCTCAGAACTCCCCCGATCTTGATTGGGAGGTCATTCGCCCTTTTGTCATGAAATTCCAGCAAACCACCAGCCCGGTGACCGCAAAAGGGGTTGAAGATACCGCTTTTTATAGTTACAACCGCCTGACATCACTGAATGAAGTCGGCGGAGAACCTCAACATTTTGGTGTACGCCTTTCAACATTTCACCAATACATGCAGGATCGGGCCACCCAATGGCCGTCAAGTCTCTCTTCCACGTCCACGCATGACACGAAACGTAGCGAGGATGTCCGCGCGCGAATAAACGTGGTCTCAGAGATTCCTGCAGAATGGCGCCAGCATCTTAAAACATGGAATCGGCTGAACAAAAAAGCCAAGCAGTCGATCAACGATCAACCGACGCCGAGCTTGAATGAAGAGTATTTGATTTACCAGACCCTGCTCGGTGCCTGGCCATCGGGTGTGTTCTCGGAACCGGTTCAACAACAATTTCTGGCACGTATTCAGGGGTACATGGTTAAAGCCTTGCGGGAGGCCAAAGTGAATACCAGCTGGTTAAACCCCGATGAAGCCTATGAGACCGCCGTCGGAGAATTTCTTTCCCGCATTCTTTCCCTCGGATCCTCAAACGCGTTTCTTCAAGACTTTATTCCCTTTCAACAACGCCTTGCCAAATATGGCATCTATAATTCTCTGAGCCAGGTCCTCATTAAAATTCTCGCTCCAGGTGTCCCCGATTTTTACCAAGGCACGGAGCTTTGGGATTTCAGTCTGGTCGACCCGGACAACCGGCAACCCGTGGATTACTCCCTCAGACAACAACGATTGTCCGAACTCCAGCACCTGCAACGGACCACCTCTCCCCTCGACCTTGTCCACACGTTATTACAGGATGCGGAAAACGGCCTGATTAAAATGTATCTGACCACCACGGCTCTTCATGTCCGGAAGCGGTACCCACAACTGTTTCTGAAGGGATCGTATCTGCCACTGGAGTCAAAAGGGGAGCACGCACATCATGTGTGCGGATTTATTCGACAGGATGACACACATATCTGCCTGACCGTGTTCCCCCGATTTTTAACCCGCCTCATCCCAGATCAGACCATCAGTCCACTCGGCGAACCGATATGGGGACAAACCGCAATGCTGCTCTTTCCAGAAATCGCGTCACACTCGTTTCGTAATATTTTGACTCAGGAAATTGTTACTCCACAAAATTGCCTGGGCATGTTAGGATTACCCGTAGGAACGCTTTTTCAACATTTTCCTTTTGCGGTATTGGAGCCTGTCTCATGACCATGAGCAAATTAAACACGGTGCACGCTTCTAACCAAGAACCACAATCTGATCAGTCCACAACTGAGGGAGAATTGGGGTGGGAGGGACACGTCCATTTTTCTGAAGATGTGCCGTTATGGCAACGGATTCTCGACACCTGGCCCGAGCTTCGAACGGGTTTATCCTATAGCCTCATTTTTGCCTCTGGAGTTCTTTTGGGAGGAGCCATCATGGCAATGGCTTCATCGAAAGATCATCAGAACCAATCATGAAAATCGATAATTGTTAAGGAGGAATTTCACGATGGATGATCAGACGACACACAACGACTCAGGGTGGGTCAATAGTTTTGTCTTTATTGCAGGATTTCTTTTAGGAGCCGGTACCGCGATACTCCTGACGCCTGAGCCAGGGACACACCTGCGCAATCGATTGGCCAGAGGGGCGAAAACCGCACAGGACGAATTTTCGGATATGGCTTCTCAAACCAAAGAGGCGGTGCATGCCTGGTCTGAAGAAGCCAAAAAAACCATGAAACAGGCGGCCACTCGAGTTAACTCTGCCGTCGATGCCACAAAACAGGCCGTCAAAACTGATTCCTTCGACGAGTAACCCCAACTAGAAGGGGGGAGAGATCCCCCCTTCACCATCCTCACTTGTGCAAGGGTTTATTCTGCTGCTCCGAAGAGGAGCCAGGAGTAGCCTCCTCCCATCTTGTCCGGACTCCCGATTCATGCGAGAGTAGAATCTATGACGTATTCAGAGTTGACCGCCTCTCCTCTCACGTCACGGCTTAAGCTTGGGCTTGTGATCAATGGCATCATCATTCTTGCTGAATTCATCGGCGGGTATGTCATCAATAGCCTTGGGTTAATGAGCGATGCCGGGCACAACCTGATTGACCAAGGCTCCCTGTTGTTAGCCTTGTATGCCCATATTCTGGCCGCTCAACCCGCCACGGAACATCGGACGTTTGGCTACCACCGCGCCGGAACGATTGCCGCATTTCTTAATAGCCTTCTCTTAATTTTCACTGGGGGAATTATCGGAGTACTGGCCCTCGACCGGATGTTTTCACCGGTTGAGGTTCCTGGCTTTTGGGTGATGATCATCGCTGGCATCAGCTTGATCGCCAATCTCGCCGTTGCTCTCTTATTGCGCCGGGGAGCAGAAGATGATCTGAATATTCGCGGCGCCTTTCTTCATATGATCATGGATGCCTGGATGTCACTTGGCGTCATCATTGCCGGGTTGGGTATTGCCTTGTCGGGTCTCACTATCCTGGATCCCCTGATCAGTCTGATTTTGGTCATCATCATTATGAAAGGGAGTTGGCCGCTCTTTCGTCAATCGCTGGATATTTTATTAGAATCGACTCCCCCTCATCTCAAAACCTCCGATATTGTGGCGACCATTGAACACATTCCTGGTGTCAAAAAAGTTCATGATCTCCATATCTGGTCGGTTGAACCTCGCATCGTGATGTTGACATGTCACGTGTTAGTGGATCCCGAGACCGTTCATGATAAAGATCAACTCCTGAAACCCATTCAATCAACACTCTCTACGAAATTCGGCATTCATCACTTAACGGTACAGTTGGAAACTGAATGCCATGAGCAAGAGGATCTCCATTGCAATCTCAGTTACCTGACGAATGGATCATCTGCCACAGAGCCCATTCTGCCTCATCTGCACCATCATTAACACGCATGAGACTATCGTCGGAACACCCGTGTCTTGAGTACAAACCCTACGCCTCCTCCTATGAGTGCCCCCAGACCCACCCCCACCAACACGTCGGTAACATAATGTGCACCGAGAAACACCCTGGACAATCCAATCAGCCCTAGAAAGGGCCACAATACCCATCCAAGTGCCGGGTAAAGCATGACGAGAAAGCTAATGGCGGTGCTTGAATTCAACGCATGATTGGACGGCATACTAAATGCCCCTCCACACCCCACTAATTCATAAATGTGCTCCAAAACCTGGCAGGGCCGTGGACGGCCAATCAGCATTTTCAGCTGTCCTCCAAGGAAATCACTGAATCCGACAAGAAGCGCCAAACAGGGAAGGGCGAATTTGGCCTCTTCCCATTTCCTCCACGCCCAATATGCCACAAGCAGAATGCCTGGAATCAGCAGGTTGCTTTCCCGTGATACCTGAAGCATGAACCAATCCAAACCAGCAAATTGGCCGGCCCATCCATTAATATACCCAAACCACCATTCATCATTCTTCATCGAAGTTCCTTAACCATTCCATACTGAGCCTTGAAGCATGCGAGGTTCTGAAAAAAAAATATCACGGGATATGATAAAGTATCTTTTTCCACAAGAAAGGATTTCTGCATGCTCATCGACACCCACGTTCATTTAGACGACCCACGTTATGATCCGGATAGGGAAGATATGCTTCAACGTGCCCACGAAGCGGGCGTCGAGAAGTTTGTCACCATCGGATGTGATCTTTCCACGAGTTATGCCGCTGTACAATTAGCCACAACCCGTCCAAATGTATTTGCCACGATCGGCGTGCATCCCCATGAAGTCAACCGCATTGAGCCAAAATGGTTTACGGAATTGAGTCAACTGGCCAGCCAGCCGAAGGTAGTGGCCTTCGGCGAGATCGGCCTTGATTATCATTATGATCACTCTCCCCGGGAAATCCAACGACAACGGTTTCGTGAACAAATTGCGCTCGCCAAAGCACTCACCCTTCCTTTGGTAATTCATACACGTGAAGCGCGAGAGGATACGATGGCGATCCTACAGGAAGAACATGCTGAGACCACGGGCGGCGTCTTTCATTGCTTTTCAGAAGATCTGGCCTTCGCCAAACGCGCCCTGGACCTGGGATTTTATCTGTCCTTTTCCGGAATCATCACGTTTCGGAATGCCTCTCAGCTCCGTGAAGTTGTTCGCGCGGTCCCCGACGACCGTTTGCTCATCGAGACCGATGCCCCATACCTGACTCCCATCCCGTTTCGAGGGAAACGCAACGAATCGGCCTATATCGCTTACGTGGCGGAACAAATTGCGGAAATTAAATATGGAGATTCAAAATCCGGATTAGCCCGTGTGGCTGAATTGACCACCAAGAATGCCTGCCAGCTCTTTAAAATTTCTTCATGATTCGATTACGTTGACGCAATTTCTTGGGAAGTTTTCGAGGATTGCCCTTCTTCTCTCTTGATCCGGTTGGCACTTCATCAACATCCTTTTGGAAAGGTTCTCTCCGAGATCGACCCACCGCGGGTCCTTGAAGACCCGCAGGAATAAGGCGTTTCATAAATTCATGGGACCTGATCGGAAAGGCACCAAAAGCTTTCGCAACAGCTATTACTTCAAGATCCGAGGAGACCACTGCCGTCTCTTTCCCATGGGTTCGAATTAGATCTTGGATGACGTGGTCTGCTTGTTCACCCTGACCTGTATAGATGACTGTGACACCCGCCCGATGGGAAACCTGTCGATCTCTCCCCGCTTGTTGCCAGGCATCAAAAACCAGAGTGATCCGACAGTGAAGTTTATGCCCATACAGGCCTATACGCACAATAAAATCCTCACGATGATGCTCACCCTGTTCGACAACTCGATGTGGTGGGAATCCCATTGCCCCCAACACATTATATCCATCGATGATCAAATGTTTCGGTGCCACTATGGTTCCTTCACCAGGTGATATGTGATCCATCCTCCAGCCATACGGGTCAAGTCTACCCCTAACGCTACCCGGTTCGAAAGCGCTTCCCTTGACAAGAAGGCCATCTTCTGCGAAAAAAGAGAGGAATGGTGCAAATGCGTATGCCCTCCAATCGAATGCTCTCCCTTTATTCCTGCATCGGCATCTTGTTTTTCGCTTTGGCTCATCCCCTGTCTGGAGAAGCGACAGAAACTCGACTTTTCTCGAAAAACGAATCACCCTCATTTCTTCATCTTATCGCGCAAACCTCACCGTCGACTTCGATTAGTAATATCCGCGCTCACCGCCATAAACTCTATACCCGGGTTGTGTTAGACCTGACTCGCCCCGTCCATCCACCTCCTCAAGAGCATCGAACGGAGACAACATTTCAATTGGAACTTCCCAATACGCAATTAACCAAGGCTACCGTCGCCAAAACTTCGACAGACGTGTTGCCATTGCAATTGGACCTTTCCTCCTCTTCCTCTGGATCCATTCTACTCACCATCCCTACTGACGGATGGAAACGATATAAGTGGTATATCCTCAAAAATCCGGCTCGCGTGGTTCTCGATTTATATCCCAGGCCTGAGGGGGCGGTTATCGCCAAAGCGCCACCTAGCAGCACGTCGCCCCCCCAACCTTCTCCAGTGATACCCCCGCCACCTCAGCCACCGCCCGCCAAGAAAAAAGATCTGGTGATCGTGATTGATCCGGGTCACGGAGGAAAGGATCCAGGGGCCTTGGGGCGGAAAGGCACAAGAGAAAAGGATGTCGTTTTACACATTGCGAACCATTTGCGAGACCTGTTCACCAAGGAAGGCTCCGCGAAAGTCCTCATGACCCGTGAAACGGATGTCTTCGTGGAATTGGAAGACAGGGCGACATTCGCCAATACACACAAAGCAGATCTCTTTATTTCGATTCACATCAACTCCCATCCTCAGAGTTCCGTCAAAGGGATGGAACTCTATCATTTTGGTGAAGCCAGCGACCCCCGAGCACTTGCCGTTGCCGCGCGGGAAAATGGCACTCCTCTTGAAAAAAATGCGGCCCCCTGGCAATTCATTCTTGCCGACAAACTCAACGACAAAAAAATAGACGATTCCCGTGAATTGGCCTGGACGACCAAAAATTCCCTGGTGAAATTCCTGGATGGCTTTTATAAAATTAAGGATCATGGAATAAAAACAGCTCCATTTTTTGTGCTACGAATGACCACCATGCCTGCCATTTTGGCGGAGATTGCCTTTATTTCAAATCCCACTGAGGAAAAACTGTTACAAAGCTCAACCTATCAAAAGCGAGTGGCCGAAGGCATATTTAACGGACTTCAATCCTATATTACCCCGTTACAAACTGCCGCCCGATAGCCAGGAGTCTCCGGCTTCTTCTTCTTTTGGCTTCTCTGCTTCCGCAGTTTCCACGACTGTCAGCATATCTACATCTTGATCTCATGATTTTTACGCATAATCTGTGACAACAACAAAGGCCGCATGGCCATCCTCTTCCTCCCGTTGAATGATGTCCACCATAAAATTGACGATCGAATATGACGGCACGGCTTACGCCGGGTGGCAACGACAACCTAATCAGCCGACCATCCAAGCCGCAATTGAAACCGCCCTCACACGCATCACCCAACAACACATTTCTGTCATCGCCGCCGGGCGGACCGACGCAGGCGTCCATGCCCGCGGTCAAGTCGCCAGCTTTCAATCCGACAAACCCATTCCCATTCATAAGTGGAGACTCGCGATCAATAGCGCTCTCCCACACGACATTTCTGTGGTATCAAGTGAACAAGTTCCTGAATCGTTTCATGCTCGCTATAGTGCAAAGGAAAAATTGTATGAATATCGAATCTCCAGACATCCGGCCCGCCCGGCCATTGATCGGAATCGAGTCTGGCACCTACCCTATGACCTGGATATCCCGGCCATCCGGCAGGCCATGTCCGGATTGATCGGTTGTCATGACTTCACCTCGTTTCAAGGCCCACGTGCCAGTACATCGGATCCCATGTGCGTCGTGTCCCAAGTTTCCCTCAGCTCGGATCTCATGTCCCTGATCATTCAGATTCAGGCCAATCGATTCCTGAAGCAAATGGTTCGGGCGATTATTGGCACGCTGACCGAAGTCGGACGACACAAAAGATCTCCGGACTCCATCCAAGATATTCTTCAGGCTAAAGACCGACGGGCTGCAGGAGAAACCGCTCCTCCCCAAGGGCTTTATCTCCTTCAGGTGTTGTACTAAACCCTCATGAAGATATAAAAAACTTCCATAAATCTTGCCGAATGGCCAATTACACTGCTTGTCGTTTTCGCAAAAGGTCACGGATCGCGCAAGCCATTTGAGATAATTTTTGATTCACTCCCATAGGTAGGTGGCTAGTTATTCCTCAGAAGGCAAAAACTAATTCCAAGAAGAGAAACTACTTACGTGGAAATTCCTGGTATACTAAAAAACAGGACTGCAAATTTCCATCTCACTGGATACCTCCTATGAACACTGACTTTGCTCCAGAGTTTAATCATCCAACATTCCGATTGGCTGTGGCCCAATTTGATCAGGCCGCCCATCATATGAATCTGGACTCAGGCCTGCTCGATCGCCTCAAAGCCCCTCAACGGTCTCTTTGCGTCAGCATTCCTGTCCGAATGGATAACGGAAAGGTTCAAGTCTTCCGCGGCTATCGAGTCCATCATGATGTAGCCCGAGGCCCCACAAAAGGCGGCATACGCTACCATCCGGATGTCAGCCTTGGGGAGGTCGCGGCCTTGGCGATGTGGATGACCTGGAAAACGGCGTTAGCGGGGTTACCATTTGGTGGAGCCAAAGGGGGAGTCGCCGTCAACCCGTCACTTCTTTCACAGGCTGAGTTAGAAGGTATAACCCGACGCTACATTGCAGAAATTTTTCCGTTACTGGGACCGGACAAAGATATCCCAGCCCCGGATATCGGCACCAATCAGCAGGTCATGGGATGGGTGATGGATACCTTCAGTCAGCAGGTAGGATTTACCGTCCGTGGGGTGGTCACGGGCAAACCCCTTTCAATTGGAGGCACCCTGGGCAGGGAAGAAGCAACCGGCCGTGGTGTGGTGGATGTCACGTTGGAAGTCCTACGTCATTTTGGACTGCCCACTTCAGACACGACCGTGGTCATTCAAGGATTTGGGAACGTGGGATCCCATACTGCGCGAATTCTTCATCAGGAGGGCGTAAAAATTGTGGCTATCAGCGATCAGCTGGGCGGGCTGTATAACCAAAAGGGTCTGGATATCCCAGGGATCCTCTCTCACCTGGAGACGGAGAAAGCGTCGATTCCTT
>DOFS01000381.1 GCA_003523945.1 Nitrospiraceae bacterium
CTCCCAAAGCAACTCCATGACCATAAGCTTTTCCTGGAGGGTCATTTCTTTCAGAGGTCGGTTAATTGGCATAGGAAGAGTATACCTCAGTGCATAAGGTAAGGAAATCCTATATATGGCAAAGCGTGGATTGGGTCATAGACCTCGGCCCCGGCGGAGGCGATTCCAGCGGCCACATCGTCGCCCAAGGCCAGCCGGAGGAAATCGCCAAGAGCCCAACTTCCATCACGGGAAAATATCTGAAGACTCTGCTTTAAAATTTAGCACCTTATGAAGATAGTATTCCAAAAGGCAGCTTCACGTCCTTGTTTCAATCATCCCGGGTTTTCTTGGATAAGAAAGGCCAGGGTTTTTACCAGCTTTCTCAAATCCGGTATTTCCTTTATAGTAACAAAACAGATCGTTTCTTAATTCAGAGTGCGCGTACTCTTATGCTCTTCGCTTCCTTTCAAAAACCATCCTTAGTGAGACAGGAAGTCCTCACTCTCTGCTTCTTCGTTATCCTGGCGGTCGGCATTCAAGGATGTTCTGATTCCGATGACAAAGCCTCACCGACTACACAGGCAAAGCCGGCGCCTGCGACATCAGCAATTGTGCCAAAAGATGCGCAGGCCCCGCCATCAAGCACTGGTGAGCAAGGAAATGGTTCTTTGCCGATCACAACACCGGAACCCTCCCGCCAACCAGCCCAGGAAGAATTAGAACGCGCGAACTTTGCCATAGGAAAAGCTGAACAACTCCTTCGTCGAGCTCCCATGGGCAAGGAATCGGACCTGGCATTATTGGCTTTGGAGCGGGACCTGGATTCGGCTCGAAGCCTTCTTCGAACCGGTCAGACTCATTTTGATGAACAGAAATATGAAATGGCCCAAGCTCAAGCCCACCAAGCCACGGAAAAAGCTTCAGCCGTGTATGAGCACATTGAGCAGGCCATCAGTACGGTTAACGAGGATTCTCGATAGCTTGACGGCTTTTAGGGTCGATCTGGTCTCTGGTGGTGATATCCCATCATGGCTCCCGACAACCGAGATCTTCAGTTTCCCCGGAAGACTTTTGAAACCATCAGAACCACCGGTTCCATAGTTTTTTGGGCGGCGGTAGCCTGGGGAGTCTTGATGCTTCCCCTGCTCGTTGTCCTCGCCTCACCTTTCCTGAATTCTGCCCGATCCATCCCGTTAACCACACCCTTCCTCCAGACTTCTCAGAGTTCACCCCAGGAAAGTCTTCCCTACGATAAGCCGACACACATGCCCCAGACCCTTTCTCAAGAAATTGAATCCCCGTCCTCCCAAACACACCAAACGGACTCCAACCGCTCACCCAATCAAAAGCCCGCATCCACACAAGCAAAAATATCCATCCTTGTGGATATTTCCCGACATCGGCTTTTCGTCAAGGAGGGCGATCATATTCTGCATGAAGCCATTGCTTCAACCGGCAGGGGAAATATCTTAGCGGATCCCAGAAATCCAGAAAGAACCTGGACGTTCGAAACTCCCAAGGGGACGTTTGCCATTGAAAGCAAGTTAGAAAAACCGGTATGGATTCGTCCCGATTGGGCCTTCATCGAACAAGGCGATCCGGTTCCTGACAAGATGGCTGATCGATTAAAACCGGGAGTGCTCGGGCGCTATGCGTTGGGCTTTGGCAATGGATATTTCATTCATGGTGCCTTGTACTCAAACTTATTAGGACAGGATGTCACCCACGGATGCATTCAACTGCATCCTAAAGATCTTCAATTTGTGTTTGAAACAGTCCCATTGGGCACCCCGATCATCATTATTTAAATCATTCCAGTGTTCGATTCTCTTCCGCTCTGTGTCGTTTGCAACCCGGGATTGATCCAAAAAAAGCCGTGTTTCAGAATTGAAATGAAAAGGGCAGATCTCCATTACCCTTTCCTTTTTTGAAGTTTGCAGCCTCTCTCAATCAATCAGTAATAGGAATATGCGAGCGGACGATATCCGCTATAAAAATCCGTTGGATAACCCCGGCCCCAACGAAATCCGGAATATCCGCGACCCCCATAAAGTGCCTCGTCCCATATGGTCAAATCCTTAATGCCAAAAATGGGAACCTCTTGTGAATCTTCACCAACTTGGATGGTTTCACGGCCTATAATTTCACCGACAATGGATATGGCTCTGCCTTCTTCAAGCACCGCAGGATCTAATGGATCCTTTCCCTTCGATAATGCGATGAATCGACCCTGAGTTTTGGTGCGTTGATTCGCTGGAGTATAATCCTCGTTCAGTGGGAGCTGAAGAACTTCAATTCTGGTCGCATCCTGCTTCCGATTGACCGAAAGCACTTCTCCTCCGACCACCATTAACTCTCCTTGATGATTATCAGGGTTCTCCCGTATCTGCTTAAAGTCCAGAGTGTGGTTGACTTGATTTTCCAAGCTCTCGGGGATCACCTGGTATTGAGAACATCCGGCAAACATAAACGAAAGAAACAGGATGGATGAGAAGGGTGACTTTTTCATGGCAGCAGTTTCTCCTTAGCGGATTTAATACGAGAAAAAGGTCGACAATAATGAGAGCCAAACTTTCGGGTGATTAATAAGACCACTTGTCTATTTCTTAATGTTAACGTAATCGCTCGGGTTTTGAATCCTGCCAAAAACCCTTGGGGAAAGTGATCAAATACCAACCGAAAATTTTGCGCAATCAGTCATAAGTTTCAAATATTTCAGGCATTCTCCCAAAATTTATGGTGTAAACAGTGGATGGGATGGTCGCCAAATAGTCGGCCCGATGAAGAAATCGAACAAAGGCATTTCGAGAGCGAACTCCCGCCCTTGACTCCCTTTTAAACCATCCCCCAGGCCCGGCTTCCCCCCTATTTTTAATGGAACTCTTTACAGTCTTCTCCCCTTGAACATTTCCCAGGGTTTTCTCCAGTTCAGCACTCAATGGCCATGGGATACAGTGAAGACTAAAACCTATTACAAAGTTCAAGTCTATTTGCTGCTTATCCAAGATAAGGAGGACCCATGGCCAAGAAGAAAAATACGAACCCATCACGGCGGGATGCGGATACCATGATCCGACGATATATTGAAGATCAGGATTTTGCTGAAGAGTCTATACATGGGGAATTTACCGAGACAGGGGCTCAGCATGAATCGGAGGTAGTCCTTACTCGTGGAAACAGCCGACAAAAACAGGCCAGACGTTTCGCTGGAGATCTTGACGCAACCCTAGATGCGGGTAGTTCCGGCGATGAAACCGTAGGGGGTTCCAATCCTACTCCGGATCAAGATACCGTGGATGAGTTGGGCGAGGCGGTGGGTCTTACCTTTGAAAATTCTGAGGAACTTGCAGGAGAGAAAGTGTATGAACGGGATACCCACCGATGGGAATTGGACCCTGCATCCTCTGAAGATTATACGGAACGCATCAAAAGATATCGCTAAGCTTCTTCAGCACAGCCAGAGAAAGGATAAATAGAACAGAGTTTCAAACAACCGTTCTATAAGCGGAACTGTAGGGGTGGGTAAGGTTGATTATCCTCACCCGTTCTTATTAAAGCCACAGGCTAAAGGGCTTCAGGTTAACCAATCACGGCACGGCTCCCATCTCATTTCACGCCTTCAAAATACTTCTTCACTTCCACCATACGTGCTACAAACCACCATGGGGGGAATGTCCCTCTACCTGACTCATGCGTTTATGCAAGATCTCTCTAAATTTTTCGTATTGATCCTTAGTCAATACACCTCTTAATTTCAGCAGGGAGTCGATGCGCGCCATCATCATATCTTCTTTAATGGCTCCAATGCTTTTAACCTGCTCTTCAATCGCCTGCCGGTCTGGCTCATCCTTCCCCAGCAGGGTCGCAAGATCGACTTCCGCCGTACGGACCTCAGCGGTTTTTTTGACGACCATTTTATCGTAATTAAGTCGAAGCCGATGAAAGGCCTCTTTTTGTTCTTCGCTCAACATTAAATCTTCTTCCATTGAGCCGGAAAAATGGTGATGATCCATATAATTTTGAGTTGCATGCGGAGATTCGGATTCGTGCGTATAGGATTCAGGAGAACGTTTGCCCTCGGTAGAACTTTTTCCATCATGCGCACAGCCGCTAAATGCAAAGGTGATAGAGAGGACAATAAGGAAACCCTTTTCCCAGAATCATGCCGAAATAAGTTTTTTCTTGTAGGTATGAACGCCATAGTCGTCTCCTCCGGTTAAAGCGGTGGGCCACTTCTTTTCCAATAGTGGTTTGTGTCTATTATCAAAGAGCAGCATACCCCTCACACCTGGAAAGAACCCTGGATTCCTGAAATCTTAGGAATTAAATGGTGCATTTAACATTCTGAATAACTCTGGTGTCAGCATGTATTTCATCATCTCCAGCCACTCCCATGCATCCCACAGAGACCTCACGATATTTCAACTATTCCGAAGTAGGTGAAACGTGTTGTAAGGCATGGTTCTATCAGCAAATAATTTAAGCAACATAGAAACTACAACAACTTTGTGCCTAGAGGAACAGGCTTGTCCGGAACACATAACGCTACCTCCCCGTTATCAGTATGAAATCCTGTGACTAGGCATTCCGACATCAACGGACCGATTTGTTTGCTTGGAAAATTCACCACGCCGACAACCAGTTTTCCCACTAATTCTTCCGGCTTGTAAAGCCCCGTGACCTGAGCGCTCGATTTCTTCATGCCGATGTCCTTCCCAAAATCAACTTGGAGAATGTAGGCAGGCTTTTTGGCTTCCGGGAACCGCACCGCACTCACAATGCACCCGACCCGGAGTTCAATTTTT
>DOFS01000471.1:0-1132 GCA_003523945.1 Nitrospiraceae bacterium
GGAGGGGCAGCCTGTTCGACGGTCGAGCCTCCGTCCGGAAAAACGATGCCATCTTTGTATGACCGGCTAGGGGGAAAGACTGCTATCACGGCTGTCATCGAAGAATTTGTGGGCAATGTTGCCAACGATGCTCGTATTAATGGTCGTTTTGCCTCCACCGATATCCCGAAACTGAAGGGACATTTGGTGGATCAAGTCTGTGGAGCCACTGGTGGACCCTGCACTTACACGGGCAGGGACATGAAGACGACGCATGCGGGAATGCGGATCAGCAATGCCGACTTTACAGCTATGGTGGAGGACCTGGTTGCTGCGCTAGATAAATACAAGGTGCCGCAGGCGGAGCAGAAGGAGTTACTTGGGTTGCTCGGGTCCATGAAGTCCGATATTGTCGAAATTCCATAATTCTGCCTGCTGGGATAATTGGTTCTGTGCTATTCTTGGGGGGATGCGCTTCATCCTCCCAAGTGCCCTGATTTGTCCTTATAGAGAGCACCACCGGGTCATGGATTCAAAGAAAGCGCCTGCGCATGGCTGGGTCATCGTGCCGGGAGATTACTATTTAAAAAGGAGAGTTACACGTGGGGAAAGTTTCGCAAGCTGATATGGGAGTTGTGCAGTCGTTGTGGCGTTATCCAGTTAAGTCGATGAGGGGTGAGGCCTTGTCACTCGCTCAGGTCACCGCCCACGGACTTGAAGGAGATCGTGCCTACGCCATCCTGGATCGTGCCGATGGTAAAGTGGCCACTGCTAAAAATCCAAAAAAATGGCCCAATATGTTTGCCTTTCAGGCAACCATCCTGGAGCCGTCGGGAGATAAAGAATCCGGATCTCGAGTCCGCATCACCCTGCCTGACGGCACGATGGTTACCAGTGAGCAAAATGATCTGTCCCAGGTCCTTTCCAAAGCGTTGAACCGTGAGGTCACACTGGCGGTCATCGAAGGCGGGCAGGTGACCGGCGTTCAATCAGCCATGCCTGGAGCCTGGATTGCGCAGTCGGAAGAATACTGGCCCGATATGGATGGTCGCGAAAAACGGGACACCGTTACGGATTTCTCCCTTCCGACTGGCACGTTTTTCGATGCCGCGATGGTGCACCTTCTGACCACGGCTACCCTCAATCAACTTCG
>DOFS01000471.1:1318-5633 GCA_003523945.1 Nitrospiraceae bacterium
GCAAGGCTTTATCGAACAGGGGTGGATTGGTCAAACGCTAGCCATCGGGGAAAACGTGCAGTTGAAGATTACCGGCTCATGCGGCCGGTGTGTCATGACGACGTTAGCGCAAGGAGAGCTTTCAAAGGATACGGGGATTTTACGCACAGCGGTCCAACACAATCTTGGCAATGTCGGGGTCTATGCTTCAGTCATACAGGGCGGTGCCATTCGAATCGGGGATGGCGTACGATTGGAGAAATGAATGGTTTGTGAGAAATAGGCGTTTGTCTGTGTCGGTGTGCAAGAGCATGATAACCGTTGTTTCAGTTTTGGATGCGTCAGGGGATGGGCAATTTACACTTGGCTCTGAAACGGTTGATTAAGGGAAGACCTATTTGGGGATGACCGCGAAAGTTCTCAAGCCGGCCATATCAACGGACTCAAATGTATCTACTTTGTTGGTATTGGTCTTCCTCCCTGTTCTTTACCCCCTTGTTTGTTTTCATGGATTTTGAATTTTTTAGCATGCATCCGTAAGATGCATGTGGCAATGACTTTTTCTCTTGTCACCGACCCCAAGAAAAAGCTTTTTTATATCATTGCGTTCTTTCTCCTGCTGTATGGAATGGTCGAATTGACCGGCCTGCGGTCCCACCTGTCGCCGGATGTCATTAAGTCATTATTTTTTGCTTATCCGGTTTGGGGCATTGTGGTGTTTTGTCTGGCCTTTAGCTTCGGCAATCTGTTGTATGTGCCAGGTTGGATCTTTTTAGTCGGGGCAGTCTTTGCGTTGGGGAGAGATTGGGGAGGGGTTGCGACCTTCATAGCCGCGATGTGTTCTTCGACGATCAGTTTTCTCCTGATTCGTGCGGTTGGGGGAACCGCGCTTCGCAGCTTCAATCATCGATGGGCAGACAAGATTTTCGCGCATTTGGATGAGCGGCCCATCGTGTCGGTGGCCTTGTTGCGCCTGATATTTCAGACGTTGCCTGCCTTAAATTACTCCTTAGCCCTTGCGGGTATTCGTTTTCGCGACTATTTGATCGGAACTGTTCTGGGATTGCCCATTCCCATTTTTTTCTATTGTTATTTTTTTGAAGTGATTTTCCAGCACATTCTGAGGGGGTAAGAAGGAATGGGAATGTGTGAAAAGCGGGTCAACGACAACCGGTGATTCCTTCATGGGCAGCGAGGAGTCAAGAAGGAAATTCAGAATAAAGCATAAAACGACAAGCAGAATGTTCCCAATCATCTTATGAACAGGAAAAACCCTAGCTCGCCCTTTTGCCTATCGCAAACTCCTATTGAATTTCCCAAGCTGTGGGTGCCGATCCGGGGAAGCTTACGGAGGCAATCGCCAGCCCGTTCATTACCCAGATGGCGACGGCACCACTTGTGGTATTACGCCAGATGATGTCGGCTTTGCCATCCGCATTGACATCGCCCACTTGTCGAATTTGCCAATTGAGAGATACGGCACTCGGAAATCCGGTTGAGGTGATGGTTGTCCCGTTCAATAGCCATAGCGCCACTTCGCCCGTGCTGGAATTGCGCCAGACGATATCCGTCGTCCCATTGCCATTCAGATCCCCGGTTCCCGCCATCACCCACCCCGTCGGGGTACTGCCGGGGAAACCTGTCGAGCTGATCGTGGGTCCGTTCATGACCCAGATGGCGACCGCACCATCGGTGGTATTGTGCCAGAGGATATCGGCCTTGCCATCGGCATTGACATCGCCAATGTCCGCAATCTGCCAGTTGAGCGGCATTGTCCCGGGTTGCCCGGTCGAGGCGATAGATATCCCCTCTAATAACCAGAGCGTCACTTCACCCGTGCTGGTATTGTGCCAAACAATATCTGTTGTCCCATTGCCATTCAGATCCCCGGTTCCCGCAATTACCCAGCCGGTCGGATTACTGCCGGGCAAGCCTGTTGAGCTCATAGTCTGACCGTTCATCAACCAGATGGCGACAAGACCAGTGGTCGTGTTCCGCCAGATGATATCACCCTTGCCGTCCGCATTCACATCGCCAATATCTGCAATCTGCCATTCGATCGAAGTGCCGCCCGGAAACCCTGATGAAAAATTATCTGGGTCTTTCATGAGCCACAGGGCGACTGCCCCAGAACTGGTATCGCGCCAGACCAGGTCGGCGGTCCCATCACCGTTGATATCATGGGATATCGTGGTAGGAGCCGCGGCGGTGTTGAGCAGGATTGCCGTGGTGCCGCTCTGGCTCTGTGGCACGACGAGATCCGGGCGCTGGTCGTGGTTGAGGTCAATCGCTGTGATCGGGCCCATTGGAGCTCCGCCGTCAAAAAGAGCAAGATGGTTAAAGGTGCCATTACCATGCCCTTCCAAAATACCGATCTCTTGTCCCACGGTCATGATAAGGTCGAGATCCCCATCCACGTCGAGGTCGGAGGCAGTCAGGTTTCCCGCTTCAACCTCAGGAAGCGGAATCAGGGTTGGGGTGCCAAACGTCCCATTGCCGTTGCCCAGCACGATTTGAATGTTCCATTTAAAAAGAGGGGCCTGGACTATGGCGGCGAAATCTGCCTTACCATCGCCGTTCAAGTCACCGATGACCACGGAATTGGGTTCCGTGTTGAGGAAGAACTCCGGACCGGAGGAGAAACTGCCGTTGCCCGTGCCGAAGAGGAGCGAGAGTTTGCCAGCTTGTCCCCCCAAGGGACCGGCATTGACCACGGCCAGGTCTTGCGTTGGATTCCCGTCAAGGTGGCCCGCCGCCACCCACTTCGGGTGATTGCCGACGGTAGTATTTACAATACTTTGAAAGGTACCGTTGCTGTTGCCGAGAAAAACAGATACCTCGTTAGAACCAGTGTTAGCGGTGACCAGGTCCACGGTGTTGTTGTCGTCAATTTTTTCGGCCAGGGCGAAGTTGAGAGCCAAATCCGCATCCGGTAAGGTCAGGGTGGTGGGCGAGCCGAAGCTCAGATTGCCAGTCCCGAACCGCACTTCAATGGAATCGTTTTTACCGCCTGGACGGCCTTGATGAACAAAGGCGAGGTCAGGTTTGGCATCCGCGTTGAAATCGCCGGCAACGACTTCCCCCCCTTGTTGATCCGTGAGAACGACGGGCGGGGAAAATTTGCCAAAGGCTTGGCCCTTGAGTATGGCCGCTTCCCCCGTTCCGAGTGAATTGGCTGCCGCCAAATCAAGGAGCCCATCACCGTCGAAATCCGCCAGAGCGGCCTGGTTTGTAATTTGTGTGGCTTGAGATGTGGAACGAAACGCCTGACCTCCAGTAAAATTCCCGTCGCCCGTGCCAAAGAGGATGCTCAAATGCTTCGAGCGGAAATTGGAGACGGCAAGGTCCCTTGTCCCGTTCCCATCCAGATCCTCAATCATGATTTCCCCGGGGCCGTCGCCGACGATGTAATGACGTGGTGTGTGAAAACCGCCGTTCCCTTGACCTAAAAAGACCGTCACACTATTCGAGGATTCATTGGCGGTCACGAGATCAAGGTTGGTATCTCCATTCAGATCACCAGCTCGGACAAGAATGGGTTGAACTTCGGTAGCAAAGCTTGTAGCCGTTGGAAAGTTTCCAGTTCCGTCGTTCAGCAGCACCACCGCATTGGTGATCAGATCAAGTGCTCCATCCTTGTTGAGATCCTGGACCAGAATCGAAAACTGACCAGGAGCCTTCAACTCTGTCGGTTCCTGAAACGTGCCGTTGCCGTTGCCCCTCAGGATTCTGGCATTTCCCCCGCTATCGGCGACGGCAAGGTCCAATTTACCGTCCTGGTTAAAGTCGCCGGCGGCTAAAGAGCCGGGAGAAGAGCCGTACGCGGCGGCGGCCAAGATTGAGGAAGAAGAAGAACTGATTGCAATGGAGGCGGGGGCTGCGAACCCACCACTTCCATTTCCCAGGAGGAGGGATATATGGCCGACCCCATCGCCCAAATTGGCCGTGGCCAAATCGATTCTTCCGTCGTTATTGAAATCCCCGGAAACTATCCCTTTGGGCTCGGAGCCGGTGGGAACATTTGTCGGTGGCAGAAACCCGGAACCGGCATTGTTCAAGAGAACCGAAACCGTATTTGATTTTTGATTAGCGACCGCCAGATCAGTGTGCCCGTCTCCGTTGAAATCGCCGCCTTTCACATCGACGGGTTCATCTCCTACCGTAAACCGTTCAATCGAATTTGCAGGAGGGGCAATAGCGGTAGCCGTAGACTGAGGGTTGAGTGTTTTTTTCACACTATCGCATAATTGCGTAAGGGTTAAAAGCCCATAACCGGGATTCCCAGGGGACGTTCGAGCAATGACGATAGACTGACCTTTCGGGATTAATGCTACTG
>DOFS01000471.1:5819-14338 GCA_003523945.1 Nitrospiraceae bacterium
AATTCGTTCAAGCGGAAAAAGCCCAGAGAAGGCGGGAGGGGAAACTACAAGAATGCCAAGGATTGTGGAGACACTGCTGATGAGGATGGATCGATAAAACAAAAAGAAGAAATCGGGCATGGGGGCCCTCACTGTAAAGATTTTCTTTACCAGGCCTTCGTTACCAGCCCAAAAGTTATGCAAATACGGTTATGAAGGTAAAATTAAAGGTAAAGAAAATATATTAATTAAAGAATAAAAATTAAAAGTAAAATAATGAAAATAAAAATGAAGGCAAAGAATATAAGGTAAAGAATCTAAAGTAAAGAATAAAAATACAGGATAGAAGTAAAGAGTTCAAAATGATAGAAGACTGTCAGGTATACTTGCAACTTTCCCCAAAAAGATGTTTTCAGGCCCGTATCTCACCTTTAAAAGGCCGGGACGTTTTCCGAGGCTCTCTTGAAGAACGGATGGGCCCTCACCCTTAGGTGTTTCGCCGGAATTTTTTCCAATGTTTCCCTTGCTTTGTGAGATGGCCAAGGGTCTTCCTGTGTGGACATGTCGCAATGCCCCGCCACGAATGTTGAAAAATGAAGAACCGCCAGCTCGCAATGTCAAACACCGGAGAGCCGTTTTTTATTGAGTTGATGAACTTCTTTCGTTTGCGATAAATATGAGAGCTATGCCCCGTGTCATACCGGCGATGGTTTCGAGGGAAGGGAGCAAGCCGAGGGGGGCGGGAACCGGTTACATGGCTGAGTCATTGATCACGCACCGATCGGCCTCTTCCTTAAATTCCAGCATGGCCGGCAATTTCATGATGTCAATGATGATCGCTCGCCGATAATGCATTCATCACACACCATGATTAACAGAAAACCCATGCTTCGGATTCCGACACCAAGGGGAGTGAAAATTCCAAAGCTCAGGAAGCCAAAATTCATGAATAGGATGGCACCCCTAACCACCATCGCAATCATAATCAAAAGGTAAAAACTTCTACGCTAATCATTCAATCAGGTCTGATGAAATCTACGCGATCATCATTGCCTCAAGCCTTGAAAGGTGGCGCCAACCTGAATGACATACCGGTTAAGAGCCATCCCAGGCACCCCATGTTTAACCCCATGTTTAATTAAGGACTAAAAGATGTCATTATGTGTTGCCAACTGAGGGTGCGGCCCCATGGCTATTCGTCCGACGTTCCACCCGTTCCCCCATGCTGATGGACTACTGTGATTTCTGAATTTATTGTGACAGCGGGGGAAACGCGGAAACGGCTTGATCAATTTTTGGTTTACCGTGAGCGGGATATGTCTCGCTCACGATTGCAACGATTGATTGAGTTGGGACGGATCCGCGTCAATGCCAGGATAGTTAAGCCGAGTCACACCATTAAACCCGGCGATCATATTACGATGGAAACTCCCCAGCCGGGACCACTTCTGGTCGACGGGGAAGCAGTGCCATTGGAAATCCTTTACGAGGATGAAGTCCTACTGGTACTAAACAAGCCTGCGGGGGTAGTGGTACATCCCGCGTCAGGGAACTGGGCTGGCACAGTTGTCAACGCGTTGCTGGCCCATGTTCAAGCCCGTACCGTTGCAGAAATGCCTAATGGAAAAACGACTCAACCAGGACTGGTCCATCGACTGGATAAGGACACCTCCGGGGTGATGGTTGTTGCGAAGGCTGATTATGCCCATCGTGCGCTGGCGGCACAATTTGAAAAACACTCGATTACCCGGATCTATCAGGCACTCGTCTTGGGCGTACCCCCACATGATAAGGGGGTGATCGAATTGCCCATTGGCCGTGACCGGAGAGAGCGGAAAAAAGTCTCATCCAACACTACGCAACCACAACGGGCTGTCACCGAGTATCAGGTCCTTCAGACAGGGGACTTGGCCTCACAGGTGATGTTGTTCCCAGGCACTGGACGCACGCATCAGCTTCGAGTTCATCTGGCATCACTGGGGTGTCCGATTTTGGGAGATATGAAGTATGGGGGCTCTAGGGTCTGCCGGGTAGGGGAGATTGATATTCCCCGGGTGCTGTTGCATGCACAGATTTTAGGATTTCGCCATCCGGTTTCGGATGCCTATCAAGAATATTCCTCGGAGTGTCCGGTCGATATGCAAACTGTTTCGAATTCTTTACTCAACAGCCCAACACAGTCAAAGGAGATTGCTTCCAAACACTCTCAAAAAACATGATTTGTTTATCTCAAACAAAGAGGAGCGAGGGTGTTCTCAAGAAGGTTGGTATATGATGTGCCTAGGACAGGTCAACCGATGCCCCTGTGTGAACTCTCTGGCGAAGCCTGGTTCCATGGCAATGTCCCATAAAACAATTCTGTCACTGCCAGACATTCCAAGCCAAACGGTACGTAACCGGCATAACCTAAGACCGGCATTTCCCCAATCCTGAAGGCATGGACATAGGGAATCGAATATTCCCAATGTACCAGACTGTACACATTCCACATCTCCCACAGCGCTCCGCATATGAGAGCGGCCTGAGCGGCCAGTACTACGGATACCCAGTTGCCCTCGGCCAGTGGCGTCAGGATGGTGGGATTTCCCCTGATGTTCTGTATCCCGAGCATAATAAGGAGGGGAGCTATCCAGAGGAGAGAAAACAGCAGGGTGGGCCAGAGCCCGATCATGAGAAGTCCAAAACCACCGAGGCTGCACAATAGCCATCCAGTGGAAGGGGCCGAAACTGTTGGGATACGAAACCAGTCCTCAAACGGGGCCTTTGCTTGTGTGAATGATGCCAGGTATTCATAGGTCCCGAGGACGGCAGGCAGAACTGTCGAGAATGCGATGGTCATCCATACGGTCGCCGACGCGGGATGAGTCACCGTCATCCCGAGGTAATGCCAGTTGTTCACAAACTGATTCAGATATTCAAATACCCACCAGAACCCGGCGCTGAGGACGAAGAGCTTCATAAAAAATTTCGGCTGATTCACGAGTAGACACCGGCCGGTTCGGAAAAAAGTGAAGGCGTTGATCAGGACGATATAGCCACACCAAAGCAGAGGGAAGGTGTGAGGTTGCAAACCTTGAAACCAGGAGAAGTGGGCCCAGGCGATAATCCAGGCACACCCCATCCATCCCCCTGCCATCCAACCCCACCAGGGAAATTGTCTGCGGGATGGTGGGTGGGAGGCACCCTGAAACCGGGTATTGGCATATCGCCAGAGAAAAATGCCGAGAGTTCCGAAGAGGAGTATGGATAGTATGGCAAATATCGGCCAGGAGAGAGAAGCTGGTCCTGGTTGAGTCGGAATCGGCAAAAGGGTCAAATGTGGAGGTAGTGCGTGGCCTGAAAGTATCATGCCTAAGGGCGGGAGACCAAGGAGCAAGAGAAGGAGAGTGGCGGCGGGTATCATCTTGCTGTGAGAGATGAAATTGAAAAACGTGAATTTCACCATCCGTACATGGGATTTCATCCCGAGCGACGGCGTAGAAACCGGAACTCGGTTGAGACGCTGTATGGCTATGCCAGATTTTTCGTGTTCCTCAGGCATGTCAATGCCTGAGGAGAGCTGTTTTTACACTTTACGTTCTTTCCCGGCCGCATTTCCAGCAGGTGGTGAATTCTTTTTGATGCGTTTCTCCACAACCGGAACAAGTCCATCTGGTTGTTTCGAGAGGCTTGGCTTGTTCCCAGTCTTGAAGTAGAGTGTTGGCGCGGTCAAAATCTTCGTCCTTTAGTACCCACAGTTCCGGGAAGACTTCAACAAATGGCACTTCTCCTCCTAACATCGCCGAGCGTTGATTCTTGATCGTAGCCGGTATCTGGGCTTGATCCAATAATTCCTTTCGCGTTTCGACATCGATCAGGCTTTGCGAGACATACAATTTTTTCATAGTGCAGTTATTCGAAGGTGGATAGGCAAGAATGAAATGAAGGGTGTGCTAACCGGCATGTTGGTAATATTCAGACCAAAGCGATGAAGCTCCATTACGCCAAGGGTCTCTCTACCTAGCATATCATTTCCGGAGAGTCAGTTTATCATGTGTGTTGCTTGGATGACTAAATCATCGATGTTTGTGACTGCTCCATTAATATCTGTTGAAATGAGTAAGGAGAATGCAGCCAGGGCTTTTGAGAAGGCTTTTGGTGAGAGCATAAAGTTTGATCCTGTATCCCGTCATGCGCGTAGGGGATAGATTCTTTTCGAAATGACTGTGCCTGGAATGATCCTTTGCCTCTTTACATCCCCCATCCTGTGCCGCTGCCAATAATAACGGTGGCAATGGAAAAGTAAAGAAGGAGACTTGTCACGTCGGCAGTCGAAGTGACCATGGGGCTACTTGCAATGGCAGGATCAATTCGAAAAAAATTCAACGCTACGGGAAATAAGACGCCAATCAGATTGGAGACGAGTACAATAGCTGTCGTGGCCAATCCGACAGCGAGTCCAAGACTCCAATCGCTTCGGCCAAGGCCGATGATGCCTACCCCCATACCCATGGTGATGCCCAACAGACTTCCCACCCCGACTTCTTTGCCTAAAATCTTGATCCATTGGCTACCTTTGACATCTTCAGTGGCCAAGGCCCGTACCATTAATGTGGCTGCTTGCGTTCCGGTGTTCCCCCCACTGGCCATTAGCAATGGGATAAAAAAGATGAGGGCTATGGTCGAGGCTAAAATTTCTTCATAAGCGGAAAGCACAACCGATGCGCCAAGATTCACCAGAACCAATCCGATGAGCCAGGGAATCCGTTTTCGATAAAGACTCCAGACACCCGCTTCCCGATAGCTCATCTTGAGTGGTTCAACCGCTGCCCCTTTTTGAATATCCTCGGTTGCTTCCTCGACGGCCACATCAAAGACATCGTCGGCCGTGACAATGCCGAGGAGCACACCGTTGGCGTCGATAACCGGCAAGGCAAACAGATCGTATTTTTGCATGGTTCTCACGGCTTCTTCCCGATCTTCTTCCGGAGTTAAAGCCACAAAGGAATGATCCATAATGCTTTCAATGGTGGCTGAAGGAGCCGCCAAAACCAAACACTCTAACGCCAGCGCATTCAAAAGTTTCTCTTGTGCATCCGTCACGTAAATGACGCCAATTGTTTCAGCCTCTCTTCCTTTTCGTCGAATATGTTGAAAGGCCCGTTCGATTGTCCAGCTCGGGAGGACCGAGACAAAGTCAGGGGTCATGAGTCGTCCGACGCTTTCTTCAGGGTATCCCAGCAGTTTCCTTGCTTCGAGCAAATCAGGGGGACTGAGCAGATTCAGTAGTCTCAGGATGGTCTGGCGCGGCAGGTCCTCGAGCAGAACGGTACGATCATCCGGGCGAAGCTTTGCTAAAAGTTCGCGGGCTTCTTGATCCGTTAATTCCGTTAATAGGGAATCTTGAATGTCCGGGTCCAGATAGGAAAAAACTTCAAACGATAGGGGAGAAGGTAGTGCATGGTAAAGAAGGACACGATGGGTTTTCGTCATGGACGAAAGCATTTCGGCTGTCTCCGGGGCGGGTTTGGTTGTGAGAAGATCTTGGAGTTCCTCCCATTTTTGCTGATTGAATAAGGATTCTATCTGGGTGTCTGCCATAATTTGTCATTCCTTGATAGCCTCTGTCCGGCATGAAAACCCGGTGAGGGTTATTTATAGTTGGGGTAGGTGATGAAAATAAAATATTGCTAAACAGAACACAATATGCGGTGGAATGTGAAAAGGTTTGATTAGGGACCGAATCCGTATAGGATGGTCCTCTACACCAAAGAGAGAATTAAATTTTTATGCGATACAGGGAGGACAAGATGCCCTCCAGTCCAAGGCTGGGAACTGTCGGGAAAGTTATGGGAATGGTTAAATACTTCGTGGGACAAATTGGGAAATTTTTGAAAGAAGTCAACGGGAATGATCACTTCTCAAAGTTCAAGGGTTTGGTCAATGTCCAAACCGGGGATGTCTTCGGATGACATTCTGCTAATCGAAAGGGAACGTATCCGGAAAAAAATTGTTTTATCGAATGCCCCAACGAATCTGATAAGACAAATCATAACCCCAGTCATTTCTTGCCCCTCCCAATACTGATCCGCTGAAAGAAATACGATAGAGGCCGCTCTCGTGTATGGGAAATTTTATCGTGCCCCTCTCGGATTGAGATATCATCCTATGGTAGGGGGTGTCCCCAGATGGCGCAGTTCCAACTTTATACAAATGGATGACGAGGGACCCTTTGTGTATCTGCGTCTCATACTCCGCGAAAAAGTCCTG
Organism: Nitrospiraceae bacterium; assembly: GCA_003523945.1. GTDB lineage: Bacteria > Nitrospirota > Nitrospiria > Nitrospirales > UBA8639 > Nitrospira_E. The sequence goes on from DOFS01000471.1 coordinate 12,048, forward strand.
GCCTTTTACAAAATAAAAGGTGTTGAAGCCCCAGGAATAGCCTGATTGAGTATTGGTAAGTCCGTTTCCATTGATGGTTCGAGATTCATAGCCCAAGGTGTCCATGATGCCGGTGGTCCACGCCAAAACCATCCCAACTACTAACGTGAACAAAACTCCAAGCCCGCCGACCACGACTTTTCCAGAAATTTGGCTTTGCCGTTCTAGAACAACGTTTCCCATAATTATTCCATTTTGATGTTGGTTCTCATTTTTCCCATGCCGGATCCACCTGGTGAATCCTTTAGGAATTATCGGCCCCATCCCCAACTTCCTTAATCTTTGCAAGGCCATGTCGATGCGGTTCCGGCCCAAGGCGGTGGCGAAAGGACTATCCGGCGATTGCGGCCTTTAGAGTCTGGGGAGGGTCGTGGAGCCCAAGAATTTGCTGGGTCGGGTTTGACGAAGTAGGCGACAGCTTTACGATTCTGAATAAAATACGAGCTGAATCCCGATAGTCACGACAAAGAGTGCCCACAGGATTTTGAACGCCAATTGGACGCGGGAGGTGGTCTGCAACGCGGCATGGGATCGTGGTATGAACTCGCCGGCAAACCAGGCTAGGCCACCAGCCAAGGCCAATGTGCCCATGATGTTATGGTGAGTCTGAATGTCGTGGCCACCTGGATGGAGGCCATGCATGTGGCGAAACAACATGAGGCCACCGACCAGTGCAAAACCCGGCAGAAGTGATCGCCAGAACAGATGAGAAAATTTTCCAGCATGAAGGAACCCTTCCACTAGGCCGACAGCCAAGGCCAGGATGCCGAATATTTTGTGTTGCAGAATTTCCGGATCTTTCCCGGATAAGGTTTCGGCTAATGTCCATGAGCCAATGGGCCATGCCAAATGATCGCTCCAGATCAACAGGAAGATTCCTGTTCCAATTAGTAAACCCGGTAACAGCCAACGAACCCACATTAATGCCTGCCAGCCCGTTACTGTTTGCCATTCACTGAGACCCATTAGAATGACACCGACTCCAATGAGCGCATGGTTGAATTCGCTATACGCAATCCCTTCCGGGGAGCCTTCCCATTGTCCGACCTGCGGAGCAGCGTCCTGATGGCGGACGAAGTGGTTGTGGTGAATTTCTTCCTCCGAAATGCTGTGTGGTTCGGCCCAGGCGGAAGGTAGTCCAAGGTGCAGCTCGTGGTTTATTGGTTCCCATAGGCCTTGAATAAGCAGTAACCCGACAAAAACCTTATAGAGCCAGGTAAAGAGGAAAGTAGAAGGCATGATCCTCACGTTTTCCTCAATGAAGATTTTCCTTTGGTCATGGTTTTTCCAATGTAGGGGGGGTGGAGGATGATCTCTTGCTGAAACTAGAAAATAGGATTCGAGCATTTCGCTAAATAGAATGGGCCATATCGCTTATTCAGAGTATGGACGGTTAGCGTCTGATGGTGTGCGGTGGTTTTAACGTGTGAAGAAGCAATCACTTATGGTGCCCTTCGATCCATCCGTTCTGCATGGGAAAAGGTGACCAGTTCCTTTTCCTGTAGGCTTTGTTGAACGAGTCCTGGAATGTCGAGGTCTTGCTCGACCTTGAGGATATGGGGTAACTGGCAGCGTGTTTGGGGGTGTTTGGGGACAAAGAGAGTGCAGCAATCCTGATCGGGTTCTATGGAGGTCTCAAAAGACCCCAGGGCTTGAGCCTGTTGCGTGATTTCCAGCTTATCCATCCCGATGAGCGGTCGAAGAATGGGAAGTGACGTCGCTTCGTTAATGACGGAAATATTTTCTGGCGTTTGGGATGCTACTTGACCCAGGCTGTCCCCGGTGGTGAGGGCCCATGCCTCCTCCTCCTTGGCAATCCGTTCGGCGATGCGGAGCATCAGGCGACGGTAGAGCACTACGCGAACGGGTGGCGGCGTATTGATGACGACTTGGCTTTGGATTTCACCAAAGGGGATAAGATAAAGGCGGGAATACAGTTGGTACTTCGTAAGCAGCGCGACCTGATCCCGGACTTTTTCCTCAGAGACCCGTGAGAGATAGGGGCGACCGTGAAAATGCACAAAGACGGCTTTACAGCCACGTTTCATCATGCGATAGGCTGCCACTGGAGAATCGATGCCCCCGGAAATGAGGCAGATGACTTTTCCCCCGGTCCCCGTTGGCAGTCCCCCGGGACCCGCGTCGCGGTGACAGGAATAGTAGGCGTAGGGCGGGACTAATTCCACCAAGATCGACATGTCGGGGTGTGAAAGGTTGACTCGCTTGCCCGTATGGTTGGCGACGGCTGTCCC
>DOFS01000013.1 GCA_003523945.1 Nitrospiraceae bacterium
TTTAATTACAAACCGCTTCCACAATTTCAACCCGAAGTCTTTGCCCGCGTGCGGCCGACCGATACGACGATGCGGAAATCATTCGACAAAGGGATCGAGCAACTCGCCCGGGAAGGGACCATTCAAATTCTTCGGAGTCTGGACGGCCTGGAGTTTTTTGTGGCTGCGGTCGGCAAACTCCAGTTTGATGTGCTGGAATTTCGTCTACAAAGCGAATATCGGGTCAAAGTGGTGGTGGATGTGTTGCCCTATGAATCCAGCGCCTGGCTGGTGGGCGATGTGGAGACCTTTAAACCGCCCTCTGATGCTCTCGTCGTCAAAGACAGCCAGGATCGAGCCGTCGTCCTATTCCGTAGCTCATGGTCCAAAAATTTCGCCAGCGAACGCAATCCCGATCACAGTTTCCGGGATATGGGCTAATTCCGTCTTTCGGGAAATCTTCCCACCCCTCTCAGACATTTGCATATCGTCCCTCAAGATGTGACAGAATTATTATGACATGAGTCTTGTGTAGTAACTGTAACTGCCGAATCAATAAAGATTTCTGTATTCAATGTGCGGAGAAGGTCATATAAATGGTCTATTCAGATGGGGAAGGCTTATTTCTATTTAACCAGATTCCCAACACCAGGATGAGCAGGGATGATATGACACCGGTTAAGGTGTTGACGGCACCCGTCATATTTAGCAAGGTATAAATAAAATTAACATCAACAAGTAGCCTGTTCTGGTACAAGGTAAAAATTATGGTAAATACTGAACCAGTGGCGATACACACAGGTATTATCCAAATCCATACTCGGCGGAAATATTTCGCGATCAAAACCCATCCGATGACTAATGCTAAATAATTAATAATTGTGGGAACCACATGAAAGAGCATTCTTAATACTCCTGAGATAGAAAAATCTGAATCTAGCCCTATCCAACCTAGTCCCAAGCCAAAGAAAAAAAGTACGGTGGCAACTACATAGCGCGCATACATGGCAGCCTGTCCAATAATGGTATATGAAGAAAGATCATGATCAGGCAAGATTACACTCAACACGTGTTTTAGTTGATCAGAAACCGCTGTTGAAGTTCGATCCATCTCTGTAAGCCACCATTTTCTCTTGGAGGTGCTCTGGCCGAAAATCGGGTTTCCATCTTCTGTGAAACCAATAATATAAATGGCATCCTGAAAATTGGGTAAATGTATTGGGAAATGTTTTTCTATTATTGCCCTAAATTCCTCGTAGAATGCCTTCTCTTTTTTTGCTCTTCCTTTTTTTGTCAGAGCATCAGTGGGGCGTGGTGGTAAATACAGAAGCAGGGAGGTATGGTTAACATTGTTTTTTACCGCCTCGATCTCCCACTCTATGCCAGCAGATTCACCAACGGTTAATACAACTAATCTGGATTTACGTAGCAATTCCTCCACTTTCTTCTGCCAGCCCTGATGCCGCACAAAAATTCGATAAGCTCCCAGAGGAAAGATTCCTATTCGCGATTCCCAATTGGGCTCTCCTATCGATACAAAAGGTCCAATGGCATTGAGTGCAAGGAGGAAATCCTCGCTGGTACCTTGGATGGGGACTGTACTTTCGCCTGCTGGAATAACGTCATAGGTCCTTGATTGGTCTTCATTAAAAGGACGGAGGAACAGCACCGGCGGTCGGTTGTCAATTTCGGCAATTCGGTCAAAAGGGGGTACCAGAAAACAGCTCGAAAAAATGACCATGCCTGTGCATGCCATCAATCCAATGATGGTGAGCAAAACAGAGCCAACTGACGACCCCTTTAGTGTAAAAAAGTCGATAATAAGCACGCCGCACAGCAAGCATCCAACAGTACCGATCAGGTAAGTCGTATATCCAATCACAGTCCTGGTGTTTTCAGACATGTCAGAACTCCTACCCCCGGTGTGGCGATAGTTCATGATTCACACAACTCGAACATATCACTTCGATAGTATTGCTAATCAATTAAGGGTTCCATCGTTTAATGGATATTCTGCTGAATGTGAACAGCAATTCTAAAATATTGGATACACTGCAATCATGCTGTTTTTCCCACAGGCATCGACTGGCACCTCAAAGAGCTGTTCACCGGGTTCAATGTCCGACGTATCGAACAACGCCAGCCTGCCTGGCTCATAATGACCGCATCTGCATGTTGGCGGATGGTGGTGCGGGCATGGGAAATAAAGACAGGATGGGATATGGGTCTGGCTCAGTGGAAAAATAAACGATGAAATTTATTGAAGGATAGAACGAAGCCGCCAATTGTGGGACACATTTTCCATAAGTGCAATCGTTTGTAAAAACTGAGATTTAATCTTTCACAACAAGTCTGTCATCCTGAGCTAACGGCGAAGGATCTGTGCTCAGGTTGAAGATGGCACGGCTTAGCGAGATCCTTCGTTTGCCTCAGGATGATAGGGTCTCCCAAACCTGCTCCAATAGTTCATCGCCCAGAATCCATTGGACTTAGTCTGACCGAAGGGGTTCACGCCCTTACAAATTAATCTTTTGCTTTTTGTAGTATTGATTTCGCCAACTGATCACGCTTCTTTCTTTCCATGTGGCTGAAGGCAGGTATAAGAACAAAACTCGGGAATATCTTCAAGGTTTCCTTATCTCGCAGAGGGTAAATTTTATGAAAGGGGCTGTGTAACAGCCGGATGGCTGGAAAGACCAAGCAGAGAGGCAGGTGGGTGAGTGCCTTACCAAAGGAAGGCAAGAAATTCAACAAGGAGCTGCGGAAATGTTCAAGAAGGCAATGAAAATTTTGGTGAGTCTGACTCTTTTCGGAATGATGAATGTCTTGTTGTATTTTTCCTCCACGAGTTTTGCGAATACTATTCCAGCACCTGACATCATCAGTTCGACGTGGATTAACTCAGGGCCACTCAAGATGGAAGATCTCCGTGGAAAGGTGGTGATGGTGGAGTTTTGGACATTTGGATGCTGGAACTGCCGGAATATTGAACCGTATGTCAAGGAATGGCACGACAAGTACGTCAAGCAAGGGCTGGTTGTGATTGCGGTACATTCGCCGGAATTCAAATATGAATACGATGTAGAAAAGGTCAAAGGGTACATTCAGGAACACCATATTCCCTATGCCGTGCCCATCGATAATGAATTCCGGAACTGGCGGCAGTATCGCAACCGGTACTGGCCAACCTTGTATTTGATCGATAAGCAGGGTGAGATTCAATACGTGCGGATTGGCGAAGGGGGCTATGACGAAACCGAACACATCATTCAACGCCTCCTTGCCGAACCGGCATAAGCAGGACGCTTGTGAAGAGCTAGACAAAGCCCATTGGTAGCAAGGAGGCTGGACGGGGATGAGACCATGATCAAGCCTCTGTCGCGTATTGATCAATTGAGTGATAGGTGGGTCTGTTTTTTACAGACGGCAAGTTTTCAGCACCTCCACCATTTCCTGATGGATGTGGCCATTGGTGGCGATAAGGGTGCTGCCATAGATGGAGTAGGGTTCCCCTTCGTAATTGGTGACCTTTCCCCCGGCTTCTTCCAGGATGACTTTTCCTGCCGCAGTGTCCCACGGCTTGAGTTGAAGTTCCCAAAAGCCATCGAATCGGCCGCAGGCGATGTAACAGAGATCGATGGCTGCGGTGCCGGTCCGCCGCATGCCACGCGCGCGTACGGTGAATGCGCAAAATTCCTTGAGATTATTGTCTTTGGCTGTGTGCACGTCATAGGCAAAGCCGGTTACAAGCAGCGCTTCATTTAATTGAGGTGTTGCTGAAACATGTATGGGGGTGCCGTTAAGTGTCGCGCCTTTTCCTTTTTGTCCAAGAAAGAGTTCGTCTCGCGTTGGATCGTAGACGATTCCGAGGACGGGGGTGCCCTCATGTTCCACGCCGATTGAGACGTTATACATGGGAAAGCCGTGGGTGAAGTTGGTGGTCCCGTCTAAAGGATCGACGATCCATTTGATGGGATGGGTGGGGATATCCTGCAGGCCCTGTTCTTCGCTGAGGATCTGGTGTTCGGGAAACGCCTGTCGGATGGTCTGAATAACCGCTTCTTCAGAGCGTAAATCGGCTTCGGTGACCAGGTTGATGGCTTGATCCTTTTTATGGATCTGGAATCCCTTTTTGGCGTAGTCGAGGAGGATGGATCCACCCTGCCGGGCGGCTTGAACGGCGATGCGGGTCAGGGAGTGATATTCGGTAGGGGATAGTGGCATAACCGTGGGACTGAATGTTTCCCAGCATACCTGATGCATGCAGAAATCCCAAGCATGGGAACAGGACTTTTGATGTTTTTTCTCATGAGGGCTGAAGGGAGTTGGCGGGAAAAACACACCGGGAGCAGGTGGCCCCACCCCCGGTGGCACTGCAGGTGGGATCTACAGCTACTTCTTCTTCGTCTTTGCTTTTGCTTTGGGTTTCGCGGCCGCGGCCTTTTTCTTTGGAGCGGCTTTCTTTTTCGTTGCTGCCAATTCACTCACCCCCTTTCAGGTCATACCATCATGTCCGTCATGGTGTGTCAGACGGCTTTGGTTAAGGACTTCTCCTGGTTGATTTCGAATGTGTTGGGCCCCACTTTGCGGAAACGAGGGTCCCGTTTTAAGGATGTCGCGACAGACGTAACTGGGGTTTTCCCTCTGATGGGCATTCCGCCTTCTTTGAGACGTTGAAATAGTTCCTTGGCGTGCAATGGGCGACCTATTTCTTGAAGGACCATATAGACGGCATCGGGCACACTCATACCCACATACTTACTTCGGCCTAATAAAATTTCCCTCGACTTAGACGCGACATCCGAATCGGCTGAGGACAGGTGCCCCTCTTTTTCCGAGAAGATCTGGCTGGAGAGACTCGCCAGTTTCGCTTTGTCAGCTTCAACCCGATAGAGGGTTTTTGCCAGCTCGAGGTATTTCTCAACCGTCGCAATTTCTTCACCTACCTGCTCTCGTTTTTTTTGGAGGTCCTTGAGTTTTCGCTCATACACACTGATGCGCTGTTCCAGCCCATCGCTGATATCTTTAAGCTGGTCATTTTGATCCTCCATTTCGCAAGCTCCACCATATGTTGAGTCTCATTCTATTCGTGTTTTAAAGCAATGTCAATAAGCAAGCTTTAATTTTTTGATTTTAAGGGTTGCCTTCAAACTAAAATGAAAATAACGATTGGTTAAATATAGATTAATGGTATGTTTTAGAAGAGCTCATTAGAATTTGTTCTATAATAAAATGAAAGCCTAAAGTTAGTGGTTTAAAATTTTATTAACTCAACATTTGGTATGGCGTTCATCTTGAAATAAGGGAATCTGTTTTATCAATTAGGTATTGTCTCTTGGTATGATGCTTTTGGTTGGCTACAAAAAAATGGCAAACAATTAGGTCAGATCGATTAAGTAACAGGATTTACGTTCTGTAAGTATGGTAAGGAATAATTCTGTGTTTAAAGCATGCCACGGAAATACTGACAACAGGTTGTGGCGGAGTACTACTTAGTGTTAATAGCGTATTTTGAGATATTTCTTACATGAGCCTTGAGGTGGCTTGGCGATGAGAGGATGCTCTGTGCGAGGATGCGAGAATGGGTGAAAAATTTTATTATTGGACTCGAAACTGATGACCTCATTAACCTCTCTTCTTAATCTTCTGGCCCTTAGGGCTGATGAGCTAAGTGCTCTCACCCAGGAACTCGGTTGGCCACGATATCGGGCCAACCAAATCCTCCGATGGCTCTACCAACATCGTGCAGTGGATATTGAGTCGATGACCAACTTGTCAAAAACCGACAGGGCCAGGTTGCAGGAGGTGGCGACCATTCACCGCATGGGGTTTTCACCTCCAACGATTGCCAGCGATGGCACCGCAAAGTTTGTATGGAATTTGGAGGATGGCCTGGCTGTGGAAACGATATTGATCCCTGATGGTCGTCGACGGACTTTGTGTCTGTCATCTCAAGTCGGCTGTACGCTGGATTGTGG
>DOFS01000110.1 GCA_003523945.1 Nitrospiraceae bacterium
GAGAATTGGTGATGACCACGGGGCAAGCCTCCGCCTCCTTTATTCAGCGTCGTTTGCGGGTGGGGTATCCACGAGCAGCCCGGATGATTGAGCAAATGGAAGAAGAGGGACTGGTGAGTGCTCCTGGGCGTGATGGGAGGCGAGAGGTTCTCGCTCGACGCACGGCCATTGCGGAGATAGGGTGATGCCACTATTGTTGCAGCGAGGGTTGGTATTTCTAATTATCGTTGGTTTTCTGATGCCTGCATCCGGTACCTTGGCTGCCTCCGTTTCCGCCTTGGAGGATCTCGTTGGAAAAGTTGATGCACGTTATGCTCAGACGCAAGATTTACAGGCCGACTTTATCCAGGAAACGATTCTTGAAGGATTCACGACAGGGTTTACGTCTTCAGGACGGCTCTATTTAAAAAAGCCTGGGTTGCTTCGATGGGATTACCTTCAGCCATCGGAAGAGCAGATTTACGTGAATGGTGATCAGGTGATGATGTATGTCCCTGAGCATCAGCAGGTGGTCAAAGGGGCGCTGACGCAAATGGCCGCGTCCAAGGGGCCTCTAGCCCTTCTTCAGGGAGCCGGAAACCTTTCTCAGCAATTTACGATTTTGGAATCTGAAGATGGTTCGAAAGAGGGGGGGAAGTTTCCGAGTTTAACCCTAGTCCCCAAGCCTGTTGGCCAAACCCCTCCAACTATCAAGAAAATTGTGCTCAAACTCTTTCCTGATACGTATTTTATTCACGGAATTACCTTGTTCGAAGTGAGCGGGAATATCTCTCGTGTGACATTTGACCATATTCAAGCGAATACGGGTCTTTCGTCCAGCCAGCTCACCTTCGAGGTTCCGCCGGATGTGGTGGTGGTTGAACTACCCTGATTCCAGCATTCAGGTCTGTCGTTATAATAGACGGTGTTCTCTGACAAGGATGAGGTGAAAAGACATGGCTGAACGCATCTTAGTAGTGGATGACGACAAAGGAGTTCGGGAAGCCTTATCCGAGTTCTTGCTCTCATTGGGGTATGCTGTCGTCATGGCCGAAAATGGTGAAGAGGCCTTGAAGCAATATCGTAAGGGTGAATTTGACGTGATCATGGCGGACTTAATTATGCCTAATATGGATGGAATGGAGTTGTTGAGGCGTATCCGTGACATTAAAAATGATGAAGTAATTTTTCTGATGATCACCGGACATCCCTCAATTGGGACGGCTGTAGAGGCTATTAATCGTGGGGCCGATGATTATATTACCAAGCCCTTCCATCTCGAGGATGTGAGGTTGCGATTATCGAAAGCGTTGGAAAAGCAAACCCTAAAGGGCCGCTTGAAAACAGCCCAAGGTTTGGCCTGGGGTTTAATGTTGTCCATTCCCCTTTGGCTTTTGTTGGGAATCATTCTGGTTATCCTGTTCAAAGGATAGGTGTTTCCTGACTCAAGTGGTTTTTGTGTGGCAATTGCTCAACCTCCATTTCCAGCATCATGGTGAGCCTGTTGCGGGGGTTATTGCGGGTATTACTATGGGTTTTGGGTATTCTGCCAGTCGGAGTAAGTTCTCTTCAGGCTATTAGCGGGCACATTACTGAAGATCCCACCAAAATTTTACGCCAATATCTTTCCCTGGATGAAAAAGGCGTCCGGTTGGAGGCGCATTCCTGGCAGGTAGTGAAGCCATTTGTGGCCTGGACGGAAGAACCGGTCTGGGGACACGTGGTGGTAATTTCTCGTTATGAGGTCGTGGATGATGTGTCGCAATGGGAAATTCTTAATGGCTTGGAGGCTAAAATTCCTGTGATATTTGAGGTTGTAGGAACAATGCATTGGGAAAGCGTGACATTTGTGGCAGATCCACACCGTGAAATACAATATTTTCACCTTAAGGCGGTTGGGGACCGGTGGCAAATTACTGATCCTCAATTGCCGCCTCATGTGGGCCGTCAACGTCTGGTCGACTTTGTTCGTTGGACGCAGTTAAATGAATCTGAGCCGGAGAGAAAAGTGCAATTCAACTTATTGAGACAACAACTAGAATTTAAGATAGAGAAAGATATACAGAAATGACTACTTGGCGTGCAGAGGTTTTGTTCTTTGACTTTGACGGGACTTTAATCGATTCGAAAATAGATATTGCTACTTCGGTTAACCTGACGCTGAGGGATTTGGGCTTGAATAAACGATCGAGGGAAGAAATATTTAGTTTTGTGGGTGATGGAGTGAAGCGGTTATTGCGTTTATCGGTTGGGGAAGAAAATATTGATCAATATGAAAAGGCCTTGGAGATATTCCGAAAGCATTATTTAGAGCATTGTGTAGAAACCACGAGATTTTATCCCGGAATATGGGAAGTGCTCCATCACTATCAGGATCGAAGAAAGGCCATTGTCACTAACAAGTCCTTGGAATATACCCTTTCAATTGTGGATGGGTTGCATGCGCAGGATCTGTTCCACCATGTCGAGTCTCCACGGGATACGATGGAATTGAAGCCCGAGCCTGTGATGTTACTGCGAGCACTGGAGGGGTTGGGGGTCGATCCATCTGAGACTGTGATGATTGGGGATAGCACGAATGATGTGCGAGCAGCCCAGGCCGCCGGCATACGGGCTTGTGCGGTGGGGTATGGCTATGGGAATCGAGAAAAGGTTGCCGCGTTACGTCCTGATTTTTATTGTGAAAATCCGAAAGACCTCCTCGGATTGTTTTGATTACTCTCTCCCCGAGTCTCCATTTTAACAGTGGAAAGTGCTATCAGTGCATCTGGCTACCACACGAATTTTCTAGTTGTGGCTGAGCCGGGAATTCTTTTATGATCCTTTGAGATTTTTGATGGCAAGTTGGATTATTTTGAATTTCCACGACGAGAAGAGGTTTTGATGGCACAACCGGTTGTCACCTGTTTGGATATGGAAGGGGTGTTATTCCCTGAGATCTGGCTAGCGTTGGCGGATAAGGTGGGTATTCAAGAGCTGCGTCTGACTACCAGGGAAATTGCTGATTATGATGTTTTGATGAAAAAGCGACTGGAAGTCCTGAAGGCAAATCGCATTACGCTACAGGATATTCAGGAAGTTGCCAGCACGATTTCTCCATTACCTGGAGTCCCTGATTTTATTGCGTGGTTACGGGAACGTTCCCAAATTATTATCCTGTCGGACACGTATTATGAGTTTGTCGGTTCGCTTATGAGGCAACTCCAATTTCCTACGATTTTTTGCCATACACTGGGGATTGATTCACATGGATTTATCACAGATTACTTCTTGCGCCAACATGATCAAAAGCGACATGCCGTTAGTGCCATGAAAGCTATCGGGTTCAGGGTATTGGCGGGAGGAGATTCTTATAATGATGTATCAATGTTAAAGGAGGCAGACGCCGGATTTTTTTTCTGCCCTCCTGATTCGATTATTCAGGAATTTCCCCAATTTCCTGTTGCTCGTTCATATGCAGAATTTCAGGAACATCTTGCTCGGGCAGGCGGCTTCTCTTCTTGATATTGTTATGCTGATGTCGGTTTAAATTCCCCTCCTCTTCTTTTTTAGGACTCAGCTAAGTCTATGACTAATGGCAAGCTGCACGAAGGGTTTTCTAAGGGGAAAGCTATTGTTGCGTTTGCTTATGGTACTTGCTAGATGTACGGCGTTGCATAGGTGGCTGTAAAGAGCGCGCAAGGTGAGGGGAAAGGAGATCAGGAAAACTATTTTAGAAAAAGACCGAATTCTCAGAGCCTTCCCAGAAAATATTTCCTGGATCCTCTGAGGAAGTTGGCTGAAAAAATAATTCAAAGAGCACTGGGAAACATGAAAGGAGCATCTACATGAGGGTCTCTCGCATTCGCCTGTTTGTATTGATAGTGGCAATCTGCTGCCTCTTTACCGTAACAGGCTGTCTTGGAAAACGAGATTGGCAATATCCCCCGGCCTCTACGGGGTCATTTCTGAAAGACAAAGCCGCCTCGCCAATCCCGGCCAAAGCCATTGTTCTTCCCTTAGAAGATTTGAGAGGAAATGAGGTGAAAGAGGAATATTGGAAAGCCGCTATTCCCCTTGTTCCCTATGGGGATACACGCTATCAACGCCCAGAGACTGCGAAGAACCCTGAAGAGGTTGATGTCGTCAAGTTTGATCCACCCAATGATCTTGCTCGGTCCATCGCTGCGGAATTAAATCATGCAGATGTTTTTTCCTCGGTTAACTTTGCCAAAGAGGAAGGAGAGCAACCGGCGGATCTGGTCTTTCGAGGTCGTCTCCGTTCCACCGACTGGAACCGGCGATTGTACTCGTATCTATTAGCCCCGGTGGGAGTAGTTTTTTGGATGTTAGGCCTTCCCATGAGTGAAACCACCACCGCACTAGAGCTTGAGCTTCGGTTAACCCCCCTCAATGATCCATCGAAGGTGTTATGGAACATGACGATGGAATTCGAGGGGAAACAGCTTGATGGACCCTATTATGGTCTTGAAAATGCTGTCGAAAGTTACCCTGAAGCCTTGCAAGAAGCCTTAAAACCGGCGATTGTAGATTTGGTTGGCTTGGCCAACCAGGACCCCAACCGTTTGTTGCCACGCTAAATTGTTGAAATTGTTTCTTTTTAGGTTTTTAAGGCAAGAATGTAAAATATTTGGTTGATATTTGGTTGGGAGAAGATTATTTTTAAGCTTCAGCAATTGAAAAAACGGCCGATAATGATTAGGAAACGCTGATATCTTGCAAGGACTTTCGTTGACGTCTCTCATGAATGCATGAAATATTTTTCTTTCATTCAAGATTTCCAGCACTTATCGCTATTTTTCTATGAAAGAAATCGTTGTATTGGTGACAGTAGGTTCTGACGAGGAGGCAAAAAGATTAGCAAGTATTTTGGTTAAGAGTGGATTAGCTGCCTGTGTCAATATAATCCCAGGAGTGCGATCAATTTTTTTATGGGATGGGAAAATTGCTGAGGAACAGGAGTTTTTGCTATTGGCAAAAACCGTGAATAAGGCGTTTAACCAATTGGTTTCTTTGATCAAAGCCAATCATAGTTACACGGTTCCTGAGATTATCGCTATTCCAATTCAGCAGGGAAGCGAAGAGTATTTAACCTGGATTCGAGAGGCAACCAAGAGTCGTGGAGGCATGGCCGAGCAGTGAAGTAGAGGGTATGACCTTTATAACATTACGACCTTAGATCTTATATTTCTTTAAATATTTGGTGAATTATGAAAGAGTCTGAAGATTCCTTAACGGTTATTATCTTTCGTGGGGCACGATCCAATCCTTGGCGACTAAAATTTCGAAAATCTGTTTTAAAGTATGGAATGATTTTTGGACTAGTGTTGCTGTTCGTACAGGGAGGGATTATTACCCATTACGTATATCAGTGGAGCCAACTCAAGGAATTAGGAGAAATTAAGCAAGAATTAACGACATCACGTGCTCGAACCAGCAACTTTTCAACAGAAGTAGATGGAATGAAAAGGCGGATGTTGGTGTTAGAGACTCTCAATCGGAAACTTCAAACCATGTTTGGTCTTGAGGCAGATGAGATACAGGGGTTGCCTTCCGGCCTTCCTGGACAGGGAGGTGAAGAGTTGCCGTTTGAAGAGATGCCATTAGATGGTCTGCAGGAGGAGGCCTCTTGGGAGTCAAAACCTTCAGGTGAGAAGGTCATGATGTCCCCAGAAGTCTCTAAAATAGAGTTGACCATGGAACGAAAAATAAGTGAGATTAAAGCTGGGCTAGACTGGCTAAGCCAACAAACTGAACTGGAAAACAAAATTCTGGAAGAGCTTTCTGCTGCGGCTCAGAAAAAAGCTAATCAATGGGCGTCCATACCTTCCATTTGGCCAGTTAAAGGTGTCTTAACTTCAAAATTTGGTCCTCGCGTCTCTCCTTTCACAGGGAAAAAAGCCTTACATGCAGGTATTGATATTGGTGCACCGACTGGTACCGAGGTTCGGTCTCCCGCTTCGGGAAAAGTTGTTGTAGCCGCTTATGATGGGCGTATGGGGAAATTTGTTCGTATTGACCATGGTTACGGCATAGAAACTACCTATGGTCATATGTCTAAAATCCACGTGAAATATGGGGATAAAGTTCAAAGAGGCGATCTTGTCGGGCTTGTTGGGAGCACGGGAAAATTTTCTACCGGACCCCATCTCCACTACCAAGTGGCTGTGAATGATAGAGTGGTAGACCCTGTCCATTACATTCTGGATTAGCCAACCTCGCCAGGCCTGGAATATACATCAGTCTTCTGCCGGGCCTGTGGTTCATTTCTATCTTGCTGCACTTCCAATCTTCTTCTGAAAAAGTTGGGGGCAAAAGACCTAAGCCGGTGGATTCGAGACTGGGTCTTCTTTTAGGGATGGTGGGCCTTCTTGTGTGTTGAATTATCTAAAACAATTGCATAGATTAACATTGAAGATGTTGAGGAATTCTTTGATAGTGGGAAATGTATAAGAAATGCCATGGACATTCCCAAAAAATTGATTGGAAATTTTAGTCGGCCGATTAAATTGACAATAATTTCTTTTCTTTGTTAGTTTCACGTCTTGCTGGGGTATTTTACCTAGCCGAAAGTTGATTCTCAAAATAATGATGGCGGTGGTTACTTTTGATTTTAACCAAGGAGGAGGCCCGATATGAGTCTCGATTACGTAAAATTCACACCAGGTTTCGGAAAGTTTATGCCAAAAGAATATCGGGATATGGTCGAGCATGGTCCATTTGGGAAAAAGACCTCAGTGTCACAAGTGGGGACTTTTAAAGAAATCCTAGAGGAGCATCCTATGTGCGCGGGGTGTGCGATGACTTTGTTTATCCGCTTGGCTATCATTGCATTCCCTAACCCTGAAGATACGATCACAGTCGGAACGGCAGGGTGTGGGCGGCTAGCCATTTCCCAGGCAGCCATTCCGTTTGTTTATGGAAATTACGGCGATCAAAATGGGGTGGCCAGTGGGTTATCACGCGGACTTCGCTTGAGATTCGGAGATCGCCCCAAGGATGTTGTCGTGATGGCGGGTGATGGGGGAATGGCAGACATTGGCTTTGCTCAAACTTTGCATTCCTGGTTTCGAAAAGAAAAATTTACGACCATCATGTTGGATAACGAGGTATATGGGAATACTGGTGGTCAAGAAAGCGGAATGACCAACAAAGGTCAGGTTTTGAAGATGGCGCCTTTGGGGAAAAAGTTTGAGAAGATGGATATGTTGGGAATGGCCAAGGTAGCAGGTTGTGCGTATGTGGCGACAGTGGTTCCTAACAACCCAAGAAGAGTAGAAAGTGTTATTAAAAAAGCGATTTTGATTGCACGAGAAGTGGGTCCAACGTATATCCAAGCCTATACCTCCTGTAATATCGAATATGCGATTCCAACAGATAAAGTGATGGAAGATGCCAAAGATGTGGAGAATGATCGTTATGCATTTTCGGAATATCTTACAGAGGAAGCCAAGCAGCATTTAGGGCAATTGTATGGGTACAAAGAGTATCTTCCGAAACCTGCAGCTGCAGTAACCAAAGGGTAGTCGTCTACCACACAGTTGGATGCTTGGTTTAGATTCTCTTAAAGGTATGACAATGGAGGTTGAAAATGGCTATTCGTTATAACATTCGTATGGCGGGCGTTGGTGGCCAGGGGGTGGTGACTGCATCCCACATTTTTAGCACGGCCGTCATTAATGCTGGAGGCGAAAGCACGATCGTACCTTTCTATGGGTCTGAAAAGCGAATGGCCCCCGTAGAAAGTTATGTGCGCGTCTCGAATGAGCCAATTTATGAAATTGGAGAAATTACCTTTCCCCATATTCTCATGGTCTTTCATCCACAGTGCATCACTCATGGAAAGAGTTACACGAATCCTTTTTATTACGGGTTGAAAAAAGAGGGAGTCGTTCTTATCAATAGCAATACACCTATGAATCTTGAGCCGGATCAAGCTGCGGAATTGAAAGAGCTGGGTGCCAAAATATACTACCTCCCAGCTACGCAGATGTCGTTAGACGTGGCGGGAATCGATTTGGCTACCAACATGGCTATGGTAGGAGCAATTGGCGCAATTACGGGACTTTCAACTATAGAGGCCACTGGTACGGCCGTGAAAGATCGATTTCTCGGAAAGGGTTTTGTTGTGTCAGGGGGAACTGCTGCATTGGATAGTGTGGTGGAAAGAAAGTTCAAGAAAAAGGCGGAATTGATTGAGAAAAACTTAGCGGTGGTAAAGGCTGGCTGGGATTACGCCGTCGATAATGGATGGACATTGGGAGCTTCTTCTATGGCCGACCAAACAACTAGTGCCGCAAATAAGGCGGCAAAAGCTTCGGTCTAAAAAAGAAAATTGAAAGGGGAGAGCGATGTATCTTGTTGCAAATATAGATATAGATATTTGTGCTGCAACCAGCTGTAAGTTGTGCACACAGTTCTGTCCGGAAGCCAATACGATTCAGTATGATACGGAAGCGGGAAAGGACAGGGGATTAAAGTATGGATCGGCCTATGTAGCCGTCGACCGTTGTAAGGGTTGTGCTCAATGCGTATGGGTGTGTGACAATATGGCCAAGCACCATGCCATTAAAATGGAAATGATCGATCAAATTGGGGATGCGGCACTCACCGAAAATATTTCCTACTTGGAAAAAAATACTAAAGCGGTCCTTGCCAGTCCGCTAAGGGGATAATTTAATAAAGTCATTTCATACTCATCAATCGGAGTCCAACGTGGAATTAACGAAAGAGCTAGAAAATGCAATCGTGGCTCCAGGGCCACAAGGTTTCCATCCTCCATCGGCCGCAGAGCTGGGTGTGTTGCCTCCAGACTCAGGAATGGGCCTCAAATTCGGGCATATTGTAGAGGAAGAACGAGCCTTGGAAGCTATGGCGCATTCGATGTTCACAAGGAAAAATGCCACCATCTTCCCTGGGCCGATGGTCTTATGGGCATGGAATGACCATGCCGCTGATAAGGCGAAGGCGGTCTTGGAGTTGGCGGCCCAAATTCCTGACGTATTGATAATTCCAATGCCAGACTACCGACCAAAGTATCCAAAAGTTGAGCCAGAAGAAGTCATCAATCCTAATCATCCCAACCTTACGATATGGGGGAATAAGATTGAGGCCTGTATCTTTATTGGGGTGCATTGCCACTATGCGAATTTAACACTCAAGATGATCCGAGCTGGAACCAATTGCTGGACTTCTGCTATTTGCGCGGAACAAGGCCATGAGGATGCCATGTTTACGGTTCGAGATTCTGATGCGGCAAAAATTAGGCGAGCCGCAGCTGTATTTAAGAGAGTCCGGGAAGAAATGGGAATCAAATTGCCAGAAAGTGGGAATAATGTTCGTTTTACTGGGCTGCAATCCAGGGTCCATAGTGGCCAAACGCACACCAATCCTTTGGATTTCAGTATAGAAAGTCCTACTGATGGAAATGCCGCGGCGTTTGGCCATAAAGCCGAACACATGCAAAAAGAAGCATGATTAAATTATTGAATTTTCACTTAAGTAATAGGGGGGTAAAACCATGAGCGAAGCCCTTGAATCAGAAGTCAAAACAAATCCCCAAGGTGATCCAATTACGAGTGCACCAGCCGCACCATCTGTTGATAGCGAAAAGGGAAGAAAAGACCCTCATGGAGAAGCCAAACGCCAGCGGGAAGTCTCCCCGGAATATATGTTTTTTGAAGCTCCTCGGGAACGGGAATTTATCACGGGAAGTGAATGTGCAAAAGAAGCGGTGAGGCGATCGAATGTAGATATGTCCGTGGCCTATCCCATTACCCCACAAAGTGAAACATTGCAATTAATTGGGGTTTTGTATGGGGAAGGGTATGTGAAGGAATTCTATCGGGGCGAGGAAGAATATGGCGTCATGTCGGCAATTGCTGGGGCCTCGCGCGCAGGTGTTAGAGCCTTTACGGCTACGGCTGGTCCTGGAACATTGCGAGGTCTTGAGCCTATCGTCTCCTGGGCTGGGCACCGTCTTCCTGCCGTTTGCATGTTTACATGCAGAGTCGTCAATGCTCCGCTGGCTATCCAACCGGATAATGTGGAAATTGCCTACCTTTTGAATAGCGGAATGCTCGTGTTCCATGCTGAAAATCAACAAGACCTGTTCGATTTTATTATGAAGGGCTTCATTATCAGCGAAAAAAATGATGTAACGCTCCCTGTAGGTGTTTGTTGTGATGGGTTTTTTGTGACTCATGCTCGAGGCTATTGTTCCATGCAGGATCGTGGTTTAAAGCTACCTGCTCGAGACCCCTATCGCGGTTCCGTGCCGGTTTTGGACGCAGAAAATCCTCCTGCTCGTTTGTCACGTGATGCTCCGGTACAAAAATCGAACTTTATGGCCTACAACATTCACGCGGTATGGCAGCAGGAAGTGTGGGCTGGCGTTGAGCGGTCAAGAAAATATATTGATCTATATATGGATGGCTTATTAGAAGCTCAGGATGTGGAAGAAGCAGATGTTATCCTTATTGCTTCGGGGAGTGCAGCGGCCCAATCACGGGAAGCGGTCCGCCAATGTAAGGAAAAAGGCATTAAAGCAGGATTAATCAAGATTCGTTCCTTGCGACCTTTCCCAACAAACGAACTGAGGAAACTGTGTGGAAATGCCAAGCTTATTGTCATTCCCGAGTTTAATTATGTCGGGTGGTTGGCTAAAGATGTGGCTACGGCAATTTATGGGTTCTCCAATGCAAAAATTGTGGCTGGTCCCCATGTCTATGGGGGAATGTCCATGCCAGTTGAAATGATTACGGATGAAGTGGAATGTGGTTTGACTGGTAAAAAGTCCAATACAGTTCCTCCTTCAGCAATTATGGGAGCGGCAGATCCGGCCGCCGTGGCCGAATTTATGAAAAGCATATAACTCAATTGCTCATCAATTGAGGAAATTTATAAGCCCGTCCCAATTTTCATTGGGACGGGCTTTTCTGTGCCTACATGAAAAAATTGATTCATGAATAGAAAAGCTGTTGATAAGCACAGGCTCCTGATAAAGTAAAAGCTCCGATAATGATCGATTCTTCTCCGACACACCCAATTCTGGTCACCAATGATGATGGGATTAGTGCTCCTGGCCTCAAAGTATTAGCTGAGGCTTTGCGCCCATTAGGGGAAATTTGGGTTGTGGCCCCGGAGAAGACCCAAAATGCCGTTGGTCGTTCAATGACCTTACATAAACCATTGCGACTGCGTTCAATAAAAAAGCGATGGTATGCCGTTAATGGAACCCCGGCGGATTGTGTGACTCTAGCTGTTTGTCATCTTTTATCCTCTTGCATTCCCAGATTGGTGGTGTCTGGGATCAATAAGGGTTGGAATTTAGGTGATGATGT
>DOFS01000609.1 GCA_003523945.1 Nitrospiraceae bacterium
AGCGGGAACAAGAGGCGTGGGACTCACGATTGAAGCAGTTACCGGGAAAAACCCAACTTGCCCAATATAAGGAACGAGTAAAAAAATTAAAAAAAGCCGGGAAAGGCGGCTTGGAAGGCGTGCTGGGCGGTGTGGGGGAAGTGCAATCGTTGAAGCAGGACATTGAGAGGGAAATGGGTTCCCTCAAAGACGCAAAGAAGGACTTTGAAGGCAAGGTGGCGTTGCTTCGTGCGCGCCTCAAGCAGATTCAAACCGCACCACAACGGGATATTCAACACCTCAAGGCCAAATATAATTTGTCTCCGCAAGGATTGGCCAATATGAGCCAAACGCTATTAGGGCCTCAGATTGGATCGTGGGTTCACCAGGGGTCGGCTTGGTATGAGAGAGCGAAGCCGCTCTTGGAAGGAGCAGGGACAGTGGGAGGGGAGGATGGTCCCCAGGTGCGCAAGCCAATGCGTGGGAAGGGTGTCGATGTGCATTACAAGGAAGCGAATCCGATTCCGGACTTTCTGATTCGTTTAGCTAGGGTTTCGGTGAGTTTAGACCTAGGGGATTTGGCGGGAATTGTTCATAATATCACCACCGATCAACCGACTTTGGGACAACCCACGACCTTCGCCTTTTCGGGGGACCGGTTGAAAGGGGTTCAGTCTGTTTCATTGGAAGGGGCTCTCAACCACGTGGAGCCAGCCGATTCCAAGAATCAGTTGACGGTGCAGGCGACAGGGTATGAGCTGACCAATCTCGCATTGTCCAAAGATGCCAAATGGCCGGTTACCCTGACGAGGGGGATGAGCGATATCAATGTGAACACGAAACTCAAGGGCCAGGCCTTAATGGTTCATGGCGCCGGGAATCTTCGTGACCTTCACCTGTCGGCAGGAAAGGAGGGTGATCCCAATCCTTTAACCAAAGCTCTCAGCTCTGCCGTGACGGACATTTCCCAATTGTCTATTCAGGCCGATGTGACGGGGACATTGGAGCAATATGATGTCACGGTATCCTCCGATCTTGACCGTATTCTTCAGGATACGGCTGGCAAGATCGTAAATGAATTGGCTGCGAACTTTGGTGCTGAGCTTCAAACGGCCATCTCGGCGAAGATTGCAGAACCGATGCAACAACTCAAGAAAAATTTGTCCGGGTTTGAAAGAATGGCCGGTGAGTTAACCGAGCGAATCACTCAGCATAACGACGTGCTCAAAAGTCTTCTTGAAAAAAGTCTTCCCACCAAAGGTCTAAAGGATCTTCCCGGCGGATTCAAACTTCCGTTTTAACCGTGACCTGAAATGTGTTTTATATTTCACAAAGCTTGTTGTAGGCATCGAGCGCTGCAACTTTGTAGCATTCTGCTAGCGTTGGATAATTAAAGACTGTCGTGAGGAAATATTCGAGTCCCCGTTCGGTATGAAGGATGGCCTGTCCGATGTGAATAAGTTCGGTGGCTCCCGTCCCGATCACATGCACACCCAACAGCCGATGATCCTTTCGATGAAATAACAGTTTCAACATGCCGTTTGGATCTCCCATGATTGTACCCCTTGCGATTTCGCGGTAACGGGCGACTCCCACCTCATACGGAACTTTCTGGAGTGTCAGCTGCTCCTCCGTGGCTCCCACCATAGAAATTTCCGGAATGGCATAAATACCAACAGGAAACAGGCTCGTCATGGGTTTGACTTCCATGTCGAAGGCATAGCAGGCCGCTAAGCGGCCCTGCTCGGAAGATGTGGCCGCCAGGCTTGGAAAGCCGATGACATCGCCCGCGGCCAGAATATGCGGGACTGCTGTGCGGTATTGAGAATCGACTTGCAGACGGCCACGGGCATCCACGGTCAATCCGGCCTTCTCGAGTTGGAGTGTCGCCGTGGCTCCCGTTCGTCCGACAGAATAGAGGGCAAGGCCAGAGACCAGTCGTTTTCCGGAGGCTAAATGAATCACGACTTTTCGGGATGGTGTGTTCGCAATTTCTAGTTTTTCGACAGTTTCACCAAGACGAAAGGTGACCTGGTGATTCCGCATTTGATAAATGAGCTCATCGACGATTTCGCCATCCAGAAATTCCAACGGACGGATTCGTGAATCCACAAGGGTGACTTCGATGCCAAGGACTCCTAACATTGACGCATATTCAATGCCGATGATCCCGGCTCCAACCACGGTCATGGTTCGTGGGAGTTGTCCCAGATGGATGATGCTATCACTGTCGAGAATATGTTGGCCGTCAATGGCAATGTTGGGTGGAGGCGTTGGGATGGTTCCCACGGCAATCAGAATATGGGCGCTTGACACGGTTTGTGAGTGTTGGTCGGTGTGAACCAACAGGGTGTGAGGATCCACAAAGGAGGCTTCACCTTGTAAAAAGTCCACATCGTTCCTTCGTAATTGATCGTTGATCACCTCACCTTCGGTGCGAATGACTTCTGCCACGCGAGTGACCAGTTGCTCGGCCGTGGGCCGTATTTTCGCTGTATCTGATGAACGACCCCAATGTTGATGGGGTCCGGTAAAGGACAAGACGGCTTCCCGAAAAGTTTTACTGGGAATGGTTCCGGTTTCCAGACAGGCGCCGCCGACGGCGCGTTTTTTTTCAATGACCGCGACGCGTTTCCCCACTTTGGCCGCTTGAATGGCCGCCCGTTGTCCAGCGGGGCCGCTACCGATACAAATCAGATCGTATTGAAATGGTGAGGATGTCGTGATTGGGGAACTCATGATGATGAAGACGAGGGACATGCCATCGCGGGCGATCATTTAGAGCATAGCGTGGCAAAAGAGAGAAGTACAGGTCAAGTTTATCATTGACCCCATTGCGCACGATCCTGCCGGGG
>DOFS01000469.1 GCA_003523945.1 Nitrospiraceae bacterium
CCTGTCATCGTCTTCACCTTAGCATGATGAGTCGCTCCCACGGCACTTGGGAATCCGGGTTATACCTTTCTCAATGAGGTATTTGAGGCCGGCGTGGGATGTTCACGGGTAACGGATGGTTGTGTTTACCACGTCCTGACCATGTCACTCAATGCAAAGAGAATCCACATCGCCCTGAAGATGCACCCAACAAAAACTCATGATAAGATAGAAAACGCTTTGAAAGGTTTCATAAAGGTCTCCCTGCTTGAGCGATAATTGACATGTTGAGAATTCTCGCAATTGGAGTCGTGTACGTGATGCTGGGTTCCTGTTCGACCCTTGATCCGGCAGGAACCTTGCCCACAGCCACATCGGTTGACCTCTCCCGATATAACGGCATGTGGTATGAAATTGCCCGACTGCCGATGTGGGGGCAACGAAATTGTCTAAGATCCACAGTCGAGTACCGGTTACTAGAATCGGGGAAGGTTGCCGTGCGGAACGCATGTACCACTTCGACCGGTGAGGAGATCAGCATTAAGGGGGTGGCCACGGTGGTAGACCCTGAACATCGGGCAAAGTTGAATGTGGTTTTCGACCAGTGGGCAGCTAAACTTGTGGCGTGGTTTACCTCGTCAGAGCAGGGGAACTACTGGATCCTTCGAGTGGACCCCGACTACCGGCTTGCGATCGTCGGCACCCCGGATCGTGACTATCTGTGGATCCTGGCACGAACCCCCACCATCGATGAAGCAAGCTACCAGGACATGGTCTCCTTTAGTCACCGCCTTGGCTTTCAAACAGAGCATTTGATTCGTGCCCCGGTCGGCGCAGATTAGATTTTTTCCTCCCACCTCGAGCAGCAACAAATTCGAAAGCCAAATCAACGAACCAATGAAGGGTTTTAAACAGGTTTTCCTATGTCGTTCCTTGGCTCAGACAATGAACAGTCAGATCTAGCCCCTGAAAACCGACTGGGTGAAATGTATTTTTCCAGGTAGGGATAAACAGATTCATTCCGGGGAAAGGAACGAAAGCATCTTTCCGGATGCCCGATTGGGGAATTAAAAGAGAAAACGGACCGTGTTGCAATCAAGGGATGTTCTCCCATTTAATCAAAGATTAAAGATAAATCAATTCTTTTCCTGGGTATCACCTCGTACATTTCACCAGGCCAGATAAAATCCTGGTCCCCGTTTCCATTGAGCTGAATGCCGGTCACCAGGGCGTACGGGTTATCCAAGTTCTTAAGCGTTAATTCGAGAAGTTTTTCTACGTCTTGAAGAATGATGGTATATGCCAGTCTGGTGAGAGACAGGCAATCCGAGCCGTCTCCATATTTCATATTCCGAAACAATCGTTGATTAAGTAGACCTTGTTCCAGGTTATCAGAGTCCGGTTCCCAGGGAGATGGTCCACTTGCTAATTCCTGCTGAAATGCGATTAAGCCACTACACGCAGCGTAGGAATTTCCTGGTCCAAGTGGAGCACCTCTCCCTATTTGACCATCAGGCGTCCAACCAATATGCGGGAAGGCCATATATAAAAAATGAGTGTCGGTTCGGTCGTCAGGGGCATATTTCTGCATCTTCATGAAACCTGTTTTCCCGGCAAACGGCATCCCGGCTAAACTGCTGAAATCGTACACCCTGTCCCATAATTTTCGAATTTTCTCAACCAGGAGACATGCTGGTTCTTCCCGGCAAACACAGACACCCACAATAGTATTTTCCGGAGTAAACCCATTGGCCGCAAGAATTTTGAACGAACGCGCCAAAAATTCAACTTGAGGTAATGCACCGGGAAAATAATGTGGTCCCCCTTTTTTTCGGTTCATAGTTTACCTTCCTCCCGACAAATAGAAGATGGCATCAAAACCTACAATCAGATCCAATCCTTGTAAAATCAGATTCATTGGCAATCAAATAGTTGGGGCCTATCAGCCCGAAATTTTTATTTTGATTTCCTCCTCATCTTCCATTCTTTGGATAGCGACCTCGAGGTCAACTTCATCCGGGTTGTCTTCCCTTTGATTGAGCAATTCATGAAAGAGTTCCTTTTGCTCGAAAAGATGGCCTTTCCCATTTTTCTGTTTGACGAAGGCAGCCCAAGGGACGAATTTTGTTAACGGAAATACCTGCCCTTCTCTCGGGGAAATATCAATATTCAATCCCGATATAAGAACCACCTGCTTACCCGAATAGCCGTCAGCTTTCACAAGAGTCCGATAGGTGCGATCAAACTCGACTTGGGTATTGACTTGAGCCGCCGTCAACAGCGGGAATTGATTGGTCACGATTTGGGACATGGGATTGAGAAGATTTTGCTCAAGATAGCCATGTGTTTCCGGGTCGTCAGGAATGTCCCGTTTGAACCGAAAGAGATCCGGCAACAGCCAATCACCAATCGTTCGGCGACCACTGACGGGCCACCTGGATTCTCCGAGCAGTGCACGGAACTCCTTGGAAGCCGGGTAACATTTGGACGTGCTATAGGATTTAAGAGGATGACATTCTCCCCTATCGTCCGGCAGAACGATTTTCTCCATATTGAGGAAAATTCCCTCACGCCTGTTTTCCCGAAGCAGCTGATTATCGATGGTGACCATAAAGAATTCGTCATGACGTTCCAGGAACATATTTTCTTTCGCAAAGGTATACTCATTCCTATACCATTGCAGGACATTCTCGATCTTCCCACAGGTAGGTCGCGTCTCAGAAAATTCCGTCTGCAAGCGTCGGTATGGACCAAAGTCATGTGTCACAGGATCATACCCGACATGGCTTGCATGAATGAGCACGAGATCCTTGCCATGCTCGGCATAGGGGCCATGTCGATCGGTCGAGACAATGCCTCCTACGGGACCGTGATTAAAGGGAAAGGTTCCAAAATGCTTCCCCATCAGAATGATAGGGTAACCTTGATTTTCGTCCGAACAGAAAGCACGGGATGGAAGCATTTTCCCTTTCTCAAGGCCCAACGATCGACAAAAATTGTACAGGCGTCCCATAAAGCTGCTGTAGCGGAACATCATTCCTTCGATGACAAAATCTCCGAGTATGGCCTTAATGTCGACATTCGAGGAAAACATCGCACTCCTTCGTTATCTGGTTTTTGACGTTCTCACCCGGTTAACTTTTCCTCAAATCCTCCAGGGCTTGAAGAATTTCGGCGGGACGAGGCGGACATCCGGGAATGCGAACATCGACTGGAATATGTTGGTCAACCGGACCGGTCACCGCATAGCTTCCTTTGAAGATTCCACAATTGATGGCGCAATCACCTAAGGCAATGACTAATTTTTGATTGGGCGTGGTCTTGAACACATCCTTCAAGGGCCCTTCCATGTTTATGGTGACAGGACCGGTCACCACCAAGGCATCCGCGTGACGAGGCGACGCGGCAATATGAATTCCAAATCGCTCAATATCGTAGATCGGGCTGGCTAAGGCATTCATTTCCATCTCACAGGCATTACACGAACCGGTATCCACTTCACGAATGGTGAGGGACTTCCTAAACAGTTCGGCCTTCTTTTGGGCTGTTGGCGCAACAGATATTTTCTGCCCGGTAGGAGCCGGGGGATATTGCCCGGTCACTATTCCTGTTTTGAAACTTTTCTTGAGAATCTTAAACATGGTCTCTCCTCATTTTTGCGGGTCATGACCCCCTGAAACGTCAAGTGGGATATTCGGCTCTACTGTCGCTTTTCCCTGTCATCACGCTGGTTGTGTTACCTGCTGACCACCCCTCCCCCGACCCTTCACGTTCCACCTCTTGCAATGTATTACAAGTCATTCCCGGCATAAGAAAGACTAAAGCTTTTATTTATTAGAGGAAAATCCGGAATAATATTCCCGATCACCGCCATTTGAATGGCCGGCCAATTGACAAACGAGGGGTCACGGACCTTACAGCGATGAATTTGTTCATGTTCGCCAATCATCAGGAAAAACAGAATTTCACCACGCCAGCCTTCAACCGCAGAGAGCGCCCACGCACCAGAGTCGGGAACCACCTGGCGATCACCCTTCAACGGACCATCAGGAAGCATGCGTTGAATCTCGCGAATGAGTCGAATTGATTCATGAATCTCACTCACCCGGACCTGAACCCTGGCTCGCACATCCCCGTGTAAAGAACCGGCCACACGTACCGAAAGCTCATCATAGGCTGCAAAGGGCCGATCTCTTCGGAGATCCCGATCAATGCCCGAAGCCCGACCAACCACTCCCACGACCCCATGGTCCCAAGCGGTCTGCTTCTTGAGAATTCCCGTGCTCTCAAACCGATCGATCAACGAGGCATTGACGGCGATAATCTGTTCCAGTTCGGTAAAATCTTTTTCAATGTGTTCAAGTTCGGTGACCAGCTCGGAAAACTGATCCGTCGAAAGGTCGATGCCTACCCCTCCCACGCAATTCACCCCTCGAAGAAACCTCGAACCTGTCAGTCGATCATTCAGTTGCAACACCCGTTCTTTCAACCGACTGCAGTGAGCATGGGCTAGCGCATAGGCCGTGTCATTGCAAATACCTCCCACATCACCAATATGGTTGTGGAGGCGCTCCAATTCCAGAAACATACTTCTGAGATACCTGGCCCGACGGGGGACGTGTATCTCCCATAACATTTCTACGGCCTGGCAATAAGCGAGGCTATGGCCAAGAGTGGTGTCCCCTGTTATTCGCTCAGCCAATGCCACTCCACCGGATAGCGTCTGTTGTTCAAACAACTTTTCCACACCACGATGTTTCCAAAAATGTTGGAGATCGAGGTGCATGATAGGTTCTCCGGCCACAGTAAACCGGAAGTGCCCGGGTTCAATGATTCCGGCATGAATGGGACCCACCGGCACTTCGAACACGCCTTCCCCATGAATAAACTGACCATCGACCGATCCGGGAGGCTGGCGCCATTGCAAGACCGAATTCCATGGGAAATTTTTATGTAACGGGTGAACACCCTTGGGCCAATGATTGTGCCGGACCAGGCGCCGAAGGTCCGGATGCCCGTGGGCGATCAGACCGAACATATCCCGGATTTCGCGCTCATACCAGTTGGCCGCATGAATTTTGGGCGTGATGGACTCAAAGAGCCGTTCTTCCCCCGGGAGATCCGTGGAGACAATAAGCCAGTCCTTGGATTCACCGAGCGTAAACAAGTAACAGAGTTCGTAGCACACGTCACGAGGACGGTGATCGACAGCCCATAGTAAAGAAAGGGTCCCTCTGAGTTTTTCATTGGCATGAAGATATCTGGTAATCGCCGAAATCTGATTGGTGTGCACATGGACCACAGGAATCCCGTGATTAGTGGAAACACGGTTAATCGCCGGACCAAATATGTGTTGCAAATGTTCAACTGGATTCAATACCGATTCCATATTCAGCTACCTTCCTATCACCACGTCGGTGGCCCGTTGTAAGAGAGTTTCAACCTGTGGGGGAAGATAAAACCCCATCCACACCAACGCGAAGACCGAGAAGGCAAGTGGGAGTTGCCCGATGTGCCAGGCTTCTCCTTGCTTGATTCCCGTAGGTGGCGTGCCCCATACCATGCCGGTCAGCCGGTAGATAAATCCTCCAAATAACGCCACCGATAGCAGGACGATCACCAAGATAATTCCAAGGCTTCGAATTTCATGTGAGACCGTAATGGTCAGAAACCGTCCCAGATGAAACGAATCAAATTGAAAGGTCATTTGAGCCAGCGAAGTGATCATTACCAGCTCACTATTAAAAAGTGAAAACGGGGGCATTCCCACCAGAGCCAAGCCCCCGGCAAGAAATGCGATCGCGGTAATGGGTTGGACTTTGGCCATGCCCTGAACCTCTTGAATCTGTCGGGTTCGATACCGGCGAAAAATATTGCCGACGGCAAAAAATCCCAGCGATTTGGCCAAGGCATGATTGAGGAGATGCCAAAGCCCCCCGAAGGTTCCTAATGGTCCGCCAATACCAAACCCGACCATGGCCAGGCCCATATGCTCGATGCTGGAGTACGCAAAAAGGCGCTTGTAGTCACGTTGAATCAGGATAAATAGGGCTGCCGTCCCAAACGAGACCAATCCGATCAAGATCAAGAGGTTCCCTGTAAACTCCGGGGAGACGGCCTGGTCCACAATGGATTTGCTCCGGAGGACGGCATACACCGCAACGGTTTCAAGCACTCCGGCCAGCATGGCGGTGACCGGGGCCGGCGCTTCGCTATAGGCCTCAGGCAACCAGGTATGCATCGGGACAAGACCAATCTTTGTGCCGTACCCGACTAGAATAAAGATGAATGCCAACT
>DOFS01000426.1:0-15718 GCA_003523945.1 Nitrospiraceae bacterium
GCCTTTTGACATACACCCATACTAAGTGATACATCTATACGTATGAAGACAACTGTCGATATACCTCAGTCACTTCTTGATGAGGCAAAAAAGCTTGCGGCCAATCATCGGACAACGGTAAAAGCCTTGATTGAGGAAGGGTTACGGCGTGTCATCAGCGAGCATCAACGTTCAGGGGTGTTTCGCCTTCGCAAGGCAACGTTTAAAGGAGAAGGTCTTCAGCCCGACATGGAAGCGGCGTCTTGGGAAACCATGAGGGACCGCGCCTATGAAGGTCGCGGAGGGTGATTGCGGTTGACACCAATATCTTGGTGTATGCCCATCGGGAAGATTCTCCCTGGCATGAATTAGCCTATCAACATCTGACCACCCTGGCAGAAGGCGCCATTCCATGGGCTATTCCCTGGCCTTGTCTGCATGAGTTTCTGGCGATTGTAACGCACCCGCGAATCTTTAAACCTCCCACACCCTTAACTATCGCCTGTGAGCAAGTGGATGCATGGTTAGAATCTCCACGAGTCTTACCTCTTTCAGAAACAAATGGGTATTGGCTTGTCCTACGGCAAGCGTTATTAGAGGGAAAAATTCAAGGTCCTCTCGTCCATGATGCCCGCGTGGCAGCTCTTTGCCGTCATCATGGCATTCAAGAGTTGTGGACAGCAGACCGTGACTTCAGTAGATTTTCCACTCTTGCTCCCCGCAACCCCCTTCTCCAATAGACTTACGCCAACCAGGTTACAAACTTCAAGCCGTGCAGCCATACGAGCCTTGGGCGGAAAGGTTGAGCTTGAGATGGAACCTGGACGTGGGGTACACGCCCTCTTGGCGGATATACTCGATAGTTCCAGTAAGACCGATGAGGATAATGTCTTGGTCTCTTGGTCGCCTGAGTGCAGGTAGACTTGAATCTTATGGTTAATTTCGGTTGAACGATTGCCAGGGGAACGTACTTCTTCAACAAGGTCATGGCTACGAAACCGAATCCGGCGAAGTCCCAGGTGCGAATCGGATGTCTCAGGGCAGGGGGCAAAGAGAGAGTGGCTGAATAAATAGAATCATCAACAGAGGAGTGGTGTGTCCACTTGCCAGAGCCTCCTAACGGGCGACCTAATATCAATTGAAATTCAATTCAGTGTTATGTATTTCCATTTTTTTCCGCATCCTCCAGCAATGCCACTACTTCATCATGTCCCCGACGTCGAGCTACTGATAACGCCGTATCGGCTGGTTCGAGCCCCATCAATCAAAGGATCGCTCGTACGAGCAAGAATGAGTGAAGAAGTTCTACAACTACTTCAAAAAGATTGAAAATGGCGGTGGGGATTGTTTTTTGGTACCTTAAGGCTCGCTACCGCACTAAATCACGCTGGAGCCAACGGCTCGTTCATTGTTATTAATCATCACGCAAAAACTGTCCATGAATGTACCTGTCCTTCTGATTCCTGTCGAAAATCAAGTTCGTGAACTTGACGCCAAACTTCTTTTAAGCTGCCTGGCCGCTCGGAACCATTTTTCGGTCATCTTCGGGTCGAAGTCGGAAATGGAAAATACGATGTACCGGTATCCGAGGGGGATCTATCTGGCTAAATCGTTTGCTCCCCAAAACCTCAAGATGCTGCGCCTCATCAAGGGATTGGGACACACGATCGTGGCCTGGGATGAAGAGGGATTGATTCATTATCCACCAGAGGTCTATTGGGGAAGGAGGATTACCCCGGCGATTTTACCCTATGTGGACCACATTATTGCCTGGGGCGATGACAACGTTGAATTATTAGAAGGCTATCGAAACCCATTTCCTGTCCCTCTCCATAACTTAGGGAATCCGCGAGGAGACTTTTTGAGACCGGAACTCCGCAGCTATTACAGCGGACACGTTCAGGAACTCAGAGATCAATACGGTCACTTCATCCTGATCAACTCCAACTTTCCCTCCGTGAATTCTTTTGATCCCGAGTTGCAGTTGGCCCAATTGGACTCGGCCGGTGAACGACTCACCCTCGCTAAGGGAAGCCAGGGCATGCCGGAAGATTTTGCGAAAGGGCGGTTTGCCTACAAATACAGGCTTTTTAAAGCTTTTCAGGACATGGCGAGGGAGCTGAGCGCCACATTTTCCGACACCACCATTCTTATTCGACCTCATCCTTCCGAAAGTTTTACCCCATGGCTGGAACTCGCCAAACATTCATCCAATATTATTGTCAAAAACGAAGGGAACGTCTTGCCCTGGATCTTAGCCAGTTCCGTCCTCATTCATAATGGGTGTACAACCGGGGTGGAAGGATATGCGCTCGGGAAACCCATCCTGATGTACCAACCTTTCCCCCATGAGGAGTTTGAATCAAATCTTCCCAATCAACTCAGCCAACCTTGCATGAACCTGAAAGAACTTGTTGAAGCGATCACCCGACTCAAAGATCACCCACCTCCTCTTGAGGCTCAAAGCCCAAGGGTGAGATTAGGAAAATATCTCGCCGCCATGGATGGCCCGTTGGCTTCGGAACGAATTGTCGAGTTACTTTCCCGTGTCGCCCATACGTCACATTCCAAGGGCAAGAATCATCTTCTGTATTACCGGTCGTTTGCCAAAAGCTGGATGCGACACAGAAAAAAGCGCAACCACCAGAAAAAAGGGACGTTACGATATAGCCAGGCGTTTCAGACCCAACGTTTTCCTGACATTCACACGGCAGACCTGCAAGCAAAACTGGGCATCCTCAAGGGCATCTTGCCATTTGATAACTTGCTTTCTATTACGCCAATAGGAAAAAATATGTTCAAGATTTCTGAATCGCCGGAAGGTTAACATCTCACCAAACCCCTGGAAACCATGGGAGAAAACATGTGGCCCAACCTCTTTAAACGGACGCCGAAGCTTGATCTTGATCCGGAAAGGGCTCAGCAAACAATGGCCTTGTTTGATGAAAAACAAGGCTATCAATCGTACGCCAAAAGATGTCAAACGGCCTTCTCGGGGACCACGAATTCTGCCCCTAGCCTCCTGAAACAACAAGGAGTCGAGCACCTGCAGGTGTTGAGTGAACAGGACGCATCCTCATTTTTAGCCCAAGCACTCTCGTTAGCCGAGGAGACCATTTCAAAACAGGAAATTGACTATTCCGAGATTTTGCTTATTCGAGACAAGGTCTTCCTGGACACGTGGTTTCACAAAATATTCACGCCCGCCCTCACATCAACACTCACCAATTACTTTGAAAGTGAGTTTTCCATTTACTGGTATACCTTCCTCCGGGCAAAACCAGCCGTCGGAGCCACGCGTTCCTTTCTTTGGCATTGCGACAAAGGCCCATCCGCTCATCTGAAAATTCTTTTGTACTTAAACGATGTTCAAGAGCATCAAGGAAACACCATTTTCTTGAATCGGGCCACGACCACGCGATTTGCCCAAAGCGGATATGTCTTTGGGTCGGTCAAAAAGCGAATGGATGATTTATCTGAATTAGCCAGACAGGAAGGAATTTCCCTTCAACCACAGTCATGGGACCTAAAAGCGGGAGAGGGGATCGCCTTCGAGCCTTCCCAAGTTCTCCATAAAGGCATCTTACCTTCAACAGGGTATCGATACGTCCTGGCATTCTGTCTCTTACCCAGTCCCCTCCCCTGGGACATGGCCTTTCGAAACAATCACCACGAAGGATTCAGCTCCAGCTACACCTGGCACTCCAACGCCCAAGAGATTTGGTCCCTAATTCAACAAGCCCCCAACACTTAGAGCCATCTGCCTTACCTGTACCGTTTACTTTCCCTACGGCTGAAACCCGCGATCATCCCGGCAGTCGTTTTCACTTCGCAATTTGGTTTGTTCAGTCAATATTCGGGGTTGTGAGGCCGCGGATAACGGCTCTTTCCCTGCCAAAACTCAAGGCCCCCTGCCAGATTGCGTTTCTCCTTCTCTCTCAATACATGTCAATACTCCTTCGTCTGTTCCCCTCCCAATTAGGGCACATTACTCTTTCGTAATCTTTTGTTCAGGCTCAGATAATCTTTGCCAGGCATGTTGAACCTGGATAGAAACGAATGCTGCAGTATTTGGAAAGAAAATGAGAATGCTGATTTCATTTATTCAAAGAAACAACTCATCCTTCTGTGTGCCAAGAGAAAAAAATATGCGTACCCGTTCCTTTGACATAACTGTTTTTGTATGATCTGATGGCTATGGCATGAAAAATCTCCCCTTGGACTAATGAATCTGTCCAATACCATTTTTTATTGCAAGCAAGTCACGCAATGCAACGCCTCGTCAGGAAAATAAAGAAGGTGTACTACCGGCAACGGGGCTCTTTTCCGGCTACAATCGACGGGGTTCCCTTCACATGCGATCCCTATCATGTCAAATTCTGGAATGCCGTCAGCAAGGGAAAGTGGGAGCCCCATACCTTGAGTATTTTATCAAGGTACTTGAACTCCCAATCCATTTATTGTGATATCGGAACGTGGATCGGCCCTACCGTGTTACATGCTTCGACCAAATGCAAAAAAGTCTATTGCTTTGAGCCAGACAGGATTTCCTATCGGTATCTCCTTGAAAATTTACAACACAACAATATTCTCAATGTCATACCCTTTAATCTGGCAATTACCCCACAGGACAGCGTTATTAAAATCGGAACCTTCGCCAAATCGTTCGGGAGAAGTAAAACCAGTGTCCTCAAAGGCACTGATGACAATGCCGTATTCTGCCCCGGATTAAGCCTCAAGACAGTGCTTCAATCCTTTAACCTTGAAAAGATCGATTTCCTAAAAATCGACATCGAAGGTGGTGAATTCTCATTAATTCCTAGCCTGGAGACCTATCTCAAAGAGCAACATCCTCTACTCTATCTCTCTACTCACCCACAATTTTTAGCTTCTCAGGCAAGAGCAGAACACATGAAAAACTTATTAAACAGTTTGACCATGTATGACCACTGGTACGACTCTTCCTTACATGCCGTGGACCCCTCAGATCTTCTGTCCCCTGACTACCTTACCAAAGGCCATGAGTTGTTTTTGATGGCCGGAAAACAAAAGGATTTTTAGAATAACCCCTAAAAATGCAGTGGAAGGGCCACTTTAGACAGATTCCAAACATCTTGTGTTCATTGCACTCTATTGCAAGACATGAAAATGAGAAATTGGAAAATCATCGCGGACTTTTTTAATTGGTCACGCATCCCGCAACCTCCAAGAAAAATTCCCATAGTTCTGTACAACCAGAACCAAAAGAGAGCGGCACCCATCATGTCTCAAAAGAAGGGGGAAAATGCTCTCTCGAAATGGAAGGATTCGGCCTCTACCGGCCATTACCTGACAGCTTGTGCCATCATTAAAAATGAAGCGCCCTATCTCAAAGAGTGGCTTGAATTTCACAAATTAACGGGAATTGAAAAATTTCTGCTGTATGATAACGGGAGTACCGATCATACGAGAGAAGTGTTATTACCCTATCTCGAATCGGGTTTTGTTGAAATTATTCCCTGGGAAAATTTCTTGCAGGGTGCCAATCATCAACATTTGGCTTACGCCCATTGTTGTATCCATATGGCCCATAAGACGGAGTGGTTGGCTTTCCTTGATGCCGATGAGTTTCTCTTTTCTCCTGAAGGATCACCCATCTCAAAAACCTTAAACGACATGGAGGAATTCCCGGCAATTGGAGTGTTTTTATACTGTTTCGGTCCTTCAGGTCATCTCGTAAGACCCGAGGGACTCGTCATTGAAAACTACACGTTTCGCCTAGCTGAAGATGACTGGCAAAACCGCCAATACAAATCCATTGTTCGCCCCCACCTTATTCGAAGTGTGATCAGCGCCCAAAGGTTTCACCATATACTCAACAACATTCCAGCATACGATGAAACAGGAAAGCCTCTTCTGCACAGCACGCAACACACCCACACGTCCAAGAGGCTTTGCATTAACCATTACGCGGCCAAGTCTCTTGAAGAGCTTGAGGTGAAAATTCAGCGCCCGTATTTTTGGAATTTAGGGAAGACCGACAAACGAAGAAGGGAAAAGTTAAAGCAGCATACAAAGCTGACTGAGGCGAATATTCAAGATCTCACCATTACACGCTTTGTTCCGGCATTACGACGAGCGATGAGCCAGCCATTGCGCCCTCTCGTCCAAAACCCGCGGCCCAAAACCACATGTATAGAGAATTCAAAAGAGTCTGTCCTGGAGAATGTTTAGTTTGAATCCTTTAGGCTTTCAGCTTGGCACCGTCACACCTTCCCTAGAACTAACCCCGCGCCAAGCGTCAATTTCTGCGGAAAATCTTTGTAGGTCATGAGGACCTGAATCCCAAATTTCTGCAATTGTTCATGCGGCAAGGAAAAGTAGTCCTTGGCCCCCACATAATTTCGCCGCAACGCATCCTGGTTAAATTCGGCAAATGGCTCAAGCAACATCACATGCGTTTTGGCCACTCGTTGAATCTCTGCGACGGCAGCATCCCGCAAGCTTTCCATTTGCTCAAGGGCCAATCGGGTAAACACCAGATCGAAACTGGAATCTGCGAAGGGCAGCGACCGGGCATCACCCTGGCGGAAATCGATCTTGCGCCATTTCTCAAGATTTCCCACTTCCCAAGGACAAAACTTGACGAGGGTCTCAGGAAATGTTTTTGCTTGTTGAACACTTTTGGCCGTCGCCACCCCCTTTTCCGTCAGCTCCACTCCCTGCATAGCAATATCAGGAAACTTACTCGCCAAAACAAAGAGATTCAGTCCATTGCCACATCCCACTTCCAGGATGGAACGCGGTCGGATCGCTTCAATAACATCCGCCATGTAATGCAAATGCACACGGGACAACCCACCACGCCGAACCTTTAAAATTTCCTCCCCCCAGGCTACTAATGACGCTTCCTTGGGTTGAAGAGGTTCTTGCGGGTTCGGCCAGCCTTGAGTTTCCCAGGTGGTCGAGTAACTCTCGAACACGTACTCCTGATTTCTGGCCCCTCGCAACATCGGTGGGAGACTTCTCGCATTCGGAAGCCAACCCAAAAGACGCCTCTGCCAGCGTCGTTTTTTCCATCGATTCTCCAGCTTATTGATTTCCCCCGTTATCTGGGGGTCCTGGCGAGTGCCTCGTTGGACAATGTAGGGCTCTAGAATGCTTGAAACCACATTCGGATCCAGGCGAATATTTTTGAGGTCTTCCATAATCCCTTCTCTCCCATCAAGGAATGAATTCATCTTATAGCACCGGCCATTTCATTGGCGTTGTGTCTTACGGGTTCATTTGCAACCTTCATTCGGCCTGAGCCCATCGAGGTGTGAAACAGGTCAATGGATTGCGTTGATGGTTCGGCAAGCCTGCCCTGAGGTTGACGACACACTCACCACAAACGGCCTGTAAGGTGGTTGATGGGACGGTTGCATTCGTTGCCTTCCTACCCTGGATCCTCATGGGCATTGTTCCCTCATACCTCTATAGGGGTTAGGCGGCAACTAGGACGCTGACTATACCATTCGGCTTATGCATTGACTAGGTGGGATGGTCAACTCATTCAAAGAACCATCCCCTTCAGATAAAATTGAATTTCTAGGAAATGGTCAATGGAACCAATCAGCCGCATCGGCCCGAGCCCTCTACACCCTGCCGATAGAATGCCCATTAAAAATAGTTGCATTTGGTTTCGAGAAATGGTCAGATATTATGTAACTATGTACCTTCCTTGAGGAACTCCTGAATTTTCTTATCATCAACCATAGTGCTGAACATGTCTACACAATTTCTCAACGATGCCCTGCTTCAAACCATCGATTCCAAAAAATTTTCAATTCAACTCCCGTTTCCCAATATCAACCCCGCAGGATTGATTACCGAGAAAAAATTCTCTGAGCTCTCCCAATCCATGCCTGATCTTTCTTTATTTAAACCCACCTTTGGCAGAGCCAGAAAATATGGGCAAACCCCCCATGACCGGTACACACTGAAATATCAGGCAGGGCTTCCTCTCTCGGCACCGTGGCAAAGGTTTTTGGAGGAGTTGAACGGGAAAGCCTACACATCATTTTTACAAAGAATGCTGAAGAAGAGGTTCTTTTCCTTAGATTTTTTTTGGTTTTTTACGCCTTCGGGTTGTTCAGTTTCCCCTCATTGTGACCATAAGGATAAGATTGGGGCCCATCTTTTTTATATGAACACCCAGGACGATTGGGACCCCGCCTGGGGCGGAGATACCCTCCTCCTAGATGATGGAGGCAAGCTGGCCAGGGGATCGGCACCGGAATTTAGCGATTTCCAACAAACCATTTCCTCCAAATCTCTCGGTAACTACAGTCTCCTTTTTGCCAGAACACCGAATTCCTGGCATGGCGTAAAGGAAATTTCCTGTCCCGACGGGTACTACCGAAAGGTGTTCATGGTAGCGATTAAAAAGTCCTCACCTTTTACGTCGTTGTTTGATAAATGGCGAACCCCTGCTGCGGAGTATTAAGCCTGCAAGGCCTCTTTGTGTTTCTCTTGCCATCAACAAGACCCTGGCACACCCTCCACATGGAAGCGACTTCCCGATTCATTTCCACACCTATCCTTGGGTCCATGTCATGTCTCACCAGTGTTTCACCTAGATGAAGAAAAAAAAAGGCATCTTCCTTCTCACCCTCACGAACCTTTCTATTCTGCTTATTCTGGCCTGGTCAGTGAATTTCCTGGCCTCCCTGATCATGGATGGGATTTATCTCTACAAACAATGGAATCCGCCGATTTCCCAAACTCTTTATCCTGAAAGCCTTCCCGATCAAGAGTATGCCCACACGATATTCCGGGAACTTCGCCTATTAACCAAACGCTATATTCCCTATGTGGAATGGGGACGAGAACCCTTCTCAGGGAAAACCATCACGATTGACCACACAGGAGAACGGGTTCAGCCCAGGATCCCTGAACGCCCGACAAAACAGGTTCACTTTTTTGGAGGATCCACCATGTGGGGGACGGGAGTAGACGATCAACACACCATCCCCTCTCTTTTCAACGAATTACATCCCGACTATCGCGTTTATAACCATGCACAATCTGGATTTGTCAGCCGCCAGGAATTAGCCGGACTTATTAATCTTGCCAATCAAGACCATCCTATGGATGTCATTATATTTTATGACGGCTGCAATGATCCTCTGACCTTGTGCCGATCCGACCTCTCTCTGAATGGGCATCGAGAGGTATCAAAATTCATCCAAAAACTTGAGCGGACATGGGAAACGCCTGCAGCCTTATTTGGTTCTACACAGACGCTGATCCAGAAATGGATAAAAAAAGGAAAACGTCCGGTCTCCCAGTGTCAAGCCAATCCGGCCTATGCTGAAAAAGTTGCTATGACACTTGTCAATAATTGGAAACTCGCAAAGCAGATTGCAAATTTCAAAGGGGCTGCATTTCTGGCCATTCTCCAACCGGTTGCCACGATTGGCAAGCCCAATATCACCTATATTACCGAGGAGTTTGACGGATCAGATTGGATGGCCGTGTATCCTCACGTCCTGCAGATTAAACAGGATGAACAGTTGGATTGGATTTATGATTTTACCGATAGCTTTGATGGGACGGCCTTCATTTATATTGATAGTTGTCACACCAACAATCTCGGGAATCAGATCATCGCTCAAAAAATCAGCCAGATTCTTGAAAACCACTGACGGTTCTTCCCCTTACACTATTCCAGCAAACCTTGCTCACGAATCTGGTTTGCCAGGGCAGAAGCAACGTATTCATGGGATTTGGCCGTCATATGTTCATCCTCAACATTATAATACAGCCCCTCCTCACCCCTCGCCTCGGCTTCAAGAAGCGGACTCAGGGCATCCAGAACCGGGAT
Organism: Nitrospiraceae bacterium; assembly: GCA_003523945.1. Classification (GTDB taxonomy): domain Bacteria; phylum Nitrospirota; class Nitrospiria; order Nitrospirales; family UBA8639; genus Nitrospira_E. The sequence continues at coordinate 9,827 of DOFS01000426.1, forward strand.
CCCAGCCTTTCGTCCAAAATCCTCAAAGACTCGATTAATCCGGGTGGTATCAAGTTTCAGGTAAGGAAAGGCCTCCAAAACTCTGGACTGATAGACCGCTTCCACCTGAAGTTTGGGCGCCATCACCATCATGGCAAATCGAGCTCCGTGCTTTCTCGAATCCTCTTGCATACGCAAAATGAGCGCTTTCGTGACGTTCCATCCTTCTTCCCAAAGCGTTTGATATTCATCGGCAGCCATTCCCCTGGTTGAATGCTCGGGAGAAAACTCTGATAAAAATGGCCACCCTATGAAAATATTCGGGTCATTCCACTTAGAAGATTTAAACCCCCTGATATACTTTTTGATGAGCCTATAGGTTACCTGCTCTTTCCAAAAGGGAGATGTCTTTGGAGCTTGAGGTTGCTCTTGTTGTTCTCGATAGGCTTTTTCAACATAGGTTAGATCCAACTGCAGCCTGCCCTCAGGTGTCAGAGTGGCATAAGGATGTTTTTTATGTTTCTGGTGGAGGGTCTGTAAGGCAAGCGTATTGACCTGAATATCGGTATTCGGACTAAAAGCCAAAATCACCAGATCCGGCTTGAATGACAAGCCCTCTTCCTCTAAAAACAATAATTCTTGAACGGTGTTATAGGTGGTGAAGCTCCCATTCACCACATCGACCTGATACCCATCCAACTTTTGCGCCAACAGCGTTGGGATAATACGATCTTCAGGAACTCCACTACCAAAGGTTGTGGAGTCTCCAATGATGAGAATTCTTTGCTTACTGCCTTTGGGCTGCACCTCCGGCCCTCTGAGCCCTTGGCTATTCACATTGACCTCGACCGTGAAATCAAGCTCCTGGTGCCATGATTTTGAGCCAGGCTTAAGGGAAAATCCTCTGGTTGGATGGGGAATCATCGAACTTTCCGGATTGGAAACCCTGGTCAAAGACCCCAAAAAATACCACCGAAGAAATGCCTCATTCACCACCAACATCAGTAAGATGGTGAAGACCATCATTGAGGCAGCAAACACCGTTTTTTTATTCATCGAAAGTCCCTTTTTTCTACCGGCATGTTCAGAATTGGCTTTGCCTCACATTCATCATCAATCAGGATTCTCCATTTTTTCTCAACATGGCTATGATCCGTTCAGCGACCCTGGGACATTCGTTAAGAGGCGGCCTTTTATGTTGAAGAAGGGGAGCGCCAAATGGTTGTGCGACCCCCATGGAGAACAGTTCCTCATGCAGTGCCTCCAGGTTTCGCCAGGGCTGCAACAATCCCTTTGCAAAAAACCATGTACACACTCGGGTAAAGAGAGCGTTCCGATCAGATTCTGGCTGACGTCCTTGCTGAGACAAGGACGATTGTTGAAAGATCCATCGTTTTAAGACATTCGCTTTTTGCCAAACGGTTTGAGGACGTTTCGATAAAGGATAGATAAACATGGGGGTATCCGTAGCGGCCACTTCAGCGATCATGGATTCGCTTTCTCCTGTCACGATAATCACATCGGCCAAGCTTAGAGCGGATAAGTACGGTAGAGTGATATGGTCGGGGTTCCATCGAAACACCTCTCCATTTGCTCCCAATCCCGCTTCCAGAGCATCAGCCGCTCGCGTGCCCGTCCGCCTGCTCGTCAGGGCAAACACTTTTCCCTTATGTTCCCGAGCAAACCGTCCAATTTCTCCGCCCATCCGTGCAGCGGCATCCTGGTCAAATCGATAACGTGGCGTGGCTCCTCCTACCAGCAACACAATACGCAATCGACTCGAATCACGTAACGCCACCGGCCCCTCGTTGGCCGCTTGCAGGAGTTTTTCTGAGGTCACCCGATTGAGAGGGACGGTGACTTCCAAACGGTTAGGATGAGGAGGCAATTGGCTGGACCGCGGCGTCACAACCAGATCGAAATCGTCCATCACGAGTCCGCCCTTCCTGCCCAGGTGAACTATTTTCGTCTTTTTCCGGCTCTGAGCTTTGATCCACTTGGAAACAGGGGCGGTTCGCTGACCCGCAGCAATGATCAAATCTGGCCAGGGAGGGGTGAGCGGAGAAGAGGCTGACTGGTTCACATGCCCAATCCCAGGAGGAGAATACCAACTTCTGGCTTTGTACGAGGAGCGCACAAACTTGAGATACTTTGCTTCGTACGGCCAGGCAAGGCATTCCACTAAACCCATCGATTGCGTCGAATTTCCTGGCCGATCATCCAACAACACCCATACCCTTGGTGTGGCCTGATCCCGTGATCCCCTCTTTTCAATGCTCTCGCTGTTAGAAGCCATCATGCCTAGAGATGAGGTACAAACGATCTTGTCCAAGCTGGTCGACCGCCACCAGAAAATATCCTTAACTTCACTCTGACTCCCCGGTGTTCAGTCCAGCGGCGCCCCTCATTAAAATTCAAAAGAAGCATCCAGAGAGAAAATACCCCCTGGGTGTTTCCTACCCAGAAAATATTGGTTTCACAGAAATGGCCCCCTATAGAACACGAACACGGAGCCACGCTACCAAATCCGTGATACATTGAAAACCACGTATCACTCCACTTCAAAGGGGCCCCGCCGTCTGGCCACACCAACAGATCATCCGCCGTCCGGGATGACACGCCTTACAGAAAAGACCAGAACTCGATCGTCTGTATGCCACCAGCAACAAGCTTGAGACCAACAAAGCCTCATAGGCCTCAATGATTATTTTTTAAAAAATAAAAAAAGAGATATTGGCTATCGCATTAAAAAAATTGAGGGAAAGACTTCTGTAATTCCTGAAAAATCTGTTGAGCAAATAGGGCCCCAGCTTTGCCGTTGGGGTGGGCATCCGTAGGTGTCACCCAGAGGGTGCGAGGTTCTTCATGTATCACTGCGGGTAACAGGTCGAGGAAGGGAATAGCCTGAGACTCAACCACCTTTGCCACAAGCTGACTTTCCTCGTGAAATGGATAAGGCGACAGTTGGTGCAATTCCGGATAGTGCACGACGAGTAAGGGGATCTTATTTTTATGACAAAACGCGGATAGCTGGCTAATGGCTTCTTGAGTTGCTTGCCAACCAGGTTGATTCGCGTTGTACAAGTCATGGTAATAGCGAGACCAATCACTTTTCCCCAGGAACGTCCGCATGAGGATATCCCACCGTCCTGCGAAGAACACCGCCGAATAGAAATGTTCAATGAGCAAATTCTCTTTTCTGACCGGAGTCGGCTCTGCGTCGTTGATAAAATAGTTCAAGATAACCAGGTCCGGATTGAACCGATAGCCAGAATGAAGAAAATATGCCGTTTGCATGGCGGTGTTGCTGTTGCCTATCCCCGTATTGAGGACTTCGTACGTTCGCCCATCCGGTTGATGATTCAAAAGGTCTTCTAAAATATGAGAGGTAATCCCTTCTGGCGGAGCCCCCCAGCCAAATGTGACCGAATCCCCCAGCATCATGATTCGAGTCACCCCTTCAGGCTTTTCTAAGGAATATTCTTTGTCCCTCCAGCCATGGGAATTGATCGTCACAGGAACGCCCATGTAGGTACCTGACCGTCCTGGAACATGTTCATGCCCCATGCCCGGAATATCGCTCACCTGTTTCATATCTTTGGCATATCGCCACATTTCGATATCAAAACTGGTTCCGTCTGTCTGGGTAACTCGAACATAGCCTTCGAACAAAAGTCCCACCACCAACAGGCTGCAGACAAATAAAAAAAGGCCAATCAGGAAATTTTTCACATTCATACCGCCAAAAGAGGATCAAAGGATGTTTACAAAGTGCACGTCCATTATTGCGCTTGTCAGCCCAAGGTCACGACGATCCCACATCTACATGAGAAACAACCATGCTAATTACGAATGAGGGCAATCGCTTCTTATCCATCATTCAATATTTCATTTCGACATCCACATGGGTCACTTCTCCAATGACCTCGAACGAGGATTCCTCAAAATTTGGAGCGGCTAAAAATAGAGAGGGGTTATTCGACACACCAAATCCCTCGGTAGGCAATCCGATCCAATTGCGGTCAAATTTCCGATCGTCGTTTTCATCATGATAAACCACCACGGCATATTTGCCTTCAACCGGTGCGGCCACACACAGGGTCATGGAACCTTTTTGGGCAGGTTCCCGTTCTTTATCGGCCTTGGCTCCCTTGACTAAGAAGCTCTCTGGATCAGGTCCATATAGGACCGCCTTGATGGATCCTGCAGAATTTTTGATTCCATGCACATGAACATAAATGGGCTTCCCTTCTGGGGGGCAGGTATTGACCGGTAGCTGCAACCCTTCACCAAAACTTGCTGAAACACTGAGCGAAAACATTATAAAAACAAACATCCCAACCCCCTTTGGTCGCAAACAGGTTGTGCTCGAAAACATCTTCATCTGAACGTTCACGAAACGGCATCATATAATGAGAGGAAATTGAGAGGGTACACGCGTCACTCGCGACTGAAGATGATCTGGAAAATTAGAGAGGAGGGTTTTCTTGAGGGGTCAAGTTGGGTTTCCGTTTTTCAAAAGCAAACAGCAGGAGAAGAGAGCATACACCCACACTAATCGCGGAATCGGCCACATTGAAGGCTGGCCAATGGTAGCCATTGATATAGAGATCTAAAAAATCGATGACTTCTCCATATTGCAGACGATCGATAAAATTCCCGATAGCACCACCAAAAATTGACGCAATGGTCATCTGGCCCCACCAGTCGTTGGGCTCCAACCGTAAGAAGATCGTAATTAACAGCCCCATGGCAAACAAGGATGTCAGAAAAAAGAAGACAAGCCTAAACCCACTACTGGTCGTGCCCATGATCCCAAATGCGGCTCCAGGGTTTCTGATGTAGGTCAAAGAAAAATATCCTGGAATGATGGGGATGGACTCGTGGAGATACATCGAACTGGCAATGTAATATTTAGTAACCTGATCGAGACTCACGATGAATGCCACAACGAGACCTAACAATACAAACCGATGAATGCCGTTGCTCACCCCAGCGCCTCCACGCATCGGCCGCAGAGCGTCGGATGTTGGGCCTGTGCACCTACGTCGTAACGGATATTCCAACACCGATCGCATTTGGTACCATCGGCCTTCACGACCTCAATCGCCAGACCTAGCGTCCCCTCTCCCGATTCGGCTCCCGGCAGGGAGATAACTTGATCCACGTTCACACATGAGACAATAAACAGTGCCGGTAAATCCGTGAGATACCGTTTCAGCAACGCACAATTGGGTTCAGTCGCATGCAGGATGACTCTGGCATCAAGAGAAGAACCTATCACCTTGTCCCGTCTCGATTTCTCTAAGGCGGATTGCACCTTACTCCGAACCTGAAACAAGTAAGTCCACGTCGTGTGGAGCTGTGGGTCTTGAAAGACTGTGGGGGATTCCGGGAAGTCCGCCAAATGCACACTTATCGGTTTAGATCCTTCTACCGTGGATGTCGGTAGAACCTGCCAGATTTCTTCAGCCGTAAAACTCAGGATAGGCGCCATGAGCTTGGCTAAGGCTGACACAATCTCATACAAGACCGTCTGAGAGCCACGCCGGAGTACCGAATTCGTTGGAAACGTGTACAACCGGTCTTTCAAGATATCCAAATAGGTTGCGCTCATATCCGTTGAACAAAAATAATCCAATTCATGCACAACTTGTCGAAACTGAAATTGCGCATACCCCTTTTCCACGCTGCTGATCAATTGCCCTAAACGCCAGAGTGCCCATTGATCCAGCTCCGGCAAATCGACATGAGGCACCACATGAACGGCTGCATCAAAATCATACAGATTACTCAGGAGAAACCTGGAGGTATTGCGCACTTTTCGATACGCATCCGTCAATTGTTTCAATATGTCTTTTGAGATACGGAGATCTTCCTGATAATCCTGGGAGGCCACCCACAATCGCAGAA
>DOFS01000426.1:15807-17479 GCA_003523945.1 Nitrospiraceae bacterium
GAGGCCACCCACAATCGCAGAATTTCCGCACCAGACTCTTTGATGATTTCTTGTGGGGTCACGACATTGCCTGCCGATTTCGACATTTTCTTGCCTTCCCCATCCAAGACAAACCCATGCGTCAGCACGGCCCGATAGGGTGCCTGCCCATCCGTCGTCACCGAGGTCAAAAGCGAACTATGGAACCATCCACGATGTTGATCGGAACCTTCGAGATATAAGTCCGCGGGATACCAGCCTTCACCTTGAGGCCTCAACACCGCGGCATGACTCACACCCGATTCAAACCAGACATCTAAAATATCATGTTCTTTCTTAAACGACGCATGGCCACATTGCGGACAGGTGGTTCCAGCAGGAAGTAATTCCTCGGCCGAACGACTAAACCAAATATCGGCCCCACCCTCCTGCATTTGAACACTAATGCGCTCGATCACTTTGGAATCAACCAATGGCGTGGTGCAGCTTTGACACGAAAACACCGGGATGGGAGTCCCCCACATTCGTTGGCGGGATAAGCACCAATCCGGACGGTTCAAAATCATGCCATAAATACGATCTCGCCCACGCTCTGGAATCCATCGCACCTTATCAATCGCTTTCAGAGCATTATGCCGAAGATCGGCTTCCTCCATTGACACAAACCATTGGTGCGTAGCTCGAAAGATCACCGGTTGCTTACAGCGCCAACAATGCGGATACGAATGCTCAAGCTTCTTTTCACCAACTAATAATCCCTTGGTTTTTAAGACCTCCACAATACCAGGATTCGCTTCCAAAACGGGTTGACCTGCAAACTCAGGGAATTCATCCGTAAACCGTCCAGCATTATTAACCGGCACCAGGATGTCTAATGGCTTCCGGTCTGGAAGCATTTCGACATAAGGGGGTTTGTTGTATTTCAAAACTAAAAGATAGTCGTCCATCCCATGCCCAGGAGCAATGTGGACACACCCCGTCCCTTGCTCCAATGTGACAAAACTTCCATTGAGTATGGGCACCTCTTTCTTGGCAAATGGTGGATGACACGTCCACCCCTCAAAATCCTTTCCTTTCTTTTTACCCAATACCTCCAATTTCTCAATGTTACAGGCCTTGGCAAATGCGTCTTCCAATCCAAGAGCAACGATAAAAGCCTCTTCACCGGCTTGAAGAACGGCATAGTCAAAATCGGGATGCAGACAAATGGCTTGATTCGCGGGAAGGGTCCAAGGGGTCGTCGTCCAAATGACAGCAGAAACGGCTTTCAACTCTTTGACTGTTGGCAGACCCAATCGGTGATCGGAACCCATTTCAGCTGGGGAGACGGTAAAAGGAAATTTCACATACACGGACAGCGAGAGATGGTCCTCATACTCCACTTCGGCTTCAGCCAGTGCCGTTTGATCCACAGTACACCACAAGACCGGCTTCAAGCCTTTATAGACTCGATCCCTTTCCACAAATTTCCCGAACTCTCGAACAATCGCTGCCTCGTAGGCATGATCCATAGTCAGATAGGGATGATCCCAATCCCCGAATACCCCTAATCGACGAAATTCATCTCGTTGAATCTCAACAAATTTTTCGGCGTATTCTCGACAAAGCTTCCGGAGTTCCACCGCACTCAGATCTTTTTTCTTTGGACCAAGTTGCTTAGTCACCTGGTGCTCAATCGGCAACCCGTGACAAT
>DOFS01000426.1:17676-24465 GCA_003523945.1 Nitrospiraceae bacterium
TGCCCGATATGAATATGCCCATTCGCATAGGGAGGGCCATCATGAAGGATGTAACGAGGGCAGCCATCTCTGGCCTCCTGAATGCGATCGTACACCCGCTCCTGGTCCCACCACGCTAATCGCTCCGGTTCTTTTTGGGGAAGGTTGGCCTTCATCGGAAACTCAGTCCGAGGAAGATTCAATGTCGCTTTGTAGTCCATGGGGAATTTCTCAAGGATAATGGGACACTCAGAGCCATTCTAGCCATGCCCTGTAAACCCGTCAAACAACGCCCCTCAGTCACATAGCAACAACAACCCATCAGATGGGAGAGGACCCCCATATTGATTTTAAAGTGCCACAAATCAGGTAAGGGGAAATTACAAAAGGAGGGCAATCAGCTCAGATCCATCATGCGGTCCAGAGCCAACCTGGCAAACACTTTCTCCTCATCGGGAACTTGGATGTGATTGACCACATGGCCCTGCATGAGATTTTCCAAGGCCCAACATAAATGAGCACCATCAATCCGGTACATCGTCGAACACCGGCACACCATAGGAGAGAGAAAATAGACTTGCTTATCGGCCTGATCATGTTTCAACCGATTCACCAAATTCAGCTCGGTTCCCACCGCCCAAATTGTTCCTGGATCGGCTTGAGTCACGGTCCGAATAATAAATTCCGTCGATCCCACCAGGTCGGCCTGATTGACCACATCCTCATGACATTCAGGATGCACAATAACCCGAACATTAGGATGCTGTTTTCGGAAATAGGCCACGTGGGCCGGTTGAAACATCTGGTGCACACTACAATGACCTTTCCAGAGAATCAGTCGAGCCTTGTGTATTGATTCCTTGGTATGTCCCCCATTGGGCTGAAAGGGATCCCATACGATCATTTCCTCAGGGGGAAACCCCATTGCATTGGCGGTATTCCGCCCTAAATGCTCATCCGGAAAGAATAGAATTTTCTCTCGCCTCTCCCAAGCCCAGTTCATAATGGCTTTCGCGTTGGAGGAGGTACAGGTCACACCCCCATGTTCGCCGCAAAAGGCTTTAAGGGCAGCGGCGGAATTCACGTAGACGATTGGGGTCACGGTTTCTTCCACCGGTAATACCCGTGCGAGCCGATCCCAGCAATCATCCACCTGTTCCATAGATGCCATATCTGCCATAGAGCAACCTGCAGCCATGTCAGGCAAGATGACGGTTTGATTGGAACGACTCAGAATATCGGCTGTTTCAGCCATAAAATGCACCCCACAAAACACCACATGGGGATATTCAGGGTGCTCGGCCGCATACTTGGCTAAAAGAAGAGAATCGCCTCGAAAATCGGCATGAACAATCACATCGTCCCGCTGATAATTGTGCCCAAGCAGGAGAACATTCCTGCCAAGTCTCCGCTTGGCCTCTGCAATTCGCTCGAACAATTCGGCCTCTGGGAGAGATTGGTAGTCCGCAATAGGCAGCTCTATAATGGTCGATAAGGTCACGCCAAATTCCTTACGTTAATGAGTATATTCCTTCAAATCATTCCTTGGTTGCTCATTATCATCATTCAGATAATGCCTAACCAAACTGGAAACCAGTCGTTCATTGTAACAAATCATTTCCTCTTGAAAAAGCCTGAATGCCTGAGAGCAAAATCCCAATTGGACTATTTCCTGTTGAGGTGATCGATTAAATCTCCGCACGCAGCAGCCTTCGAGAAGGCCTTTCGGTGACCTTTGGGAAATCAACAATGTGCCGCTTTGCTTCTACGAACCTGCACACTGATTTTACACGATGGCGCACCACACGAGAGTTTGACAAGGGAAAAGATCCAGCGGTACGATGATTTTTGCTAGGGGTGCGACAAGCTGAGAGTCCCAGAAATGGGGACGACCCTCACGACCTGACCTGGATAATACCAGCGTAGGGAAGCAGGAGACATAAAAAGCACGCACGAGCAGCCGCACTCTTTAGCTAGAAAAAGGGGCGGCTTTTGTATTTTGGAGTATGCTCCCTGGACCAATTTCCCTAACGCCAGAAAGAGAGGGTTTGTATGACACCAGCCCAAACCACCACACCTAGCCCTTCGACTTCATCGCTACACGTCATAACGGAGGAGCCCCGTATTCCACTTTCTTCCTTGTCGATTCAACCCTTTCCCGGGTCACAAAAAATATATCGAACCGGCTCAAGACCAGATGTACGTGTTCCTATGCGAGAAATTCATCAAACAAGCAGTCGGAGCCTGCATGATCAAACAGAAGTTCAGAACCCCTCCGTCATCGTCTATGATACTTCAGGACCCTATACAGATCCTGCAATCCACATTGATGTGCGAAAAGGCCTTCATCCTGTCAGAAAGGACTGGATCGCGGAACGGCAAGACGTGGAACCGTTGAAAGAGGTCAGTTCGCGGTATGGACGAGCCCGGGCCAACGATCCCGCCTTACAAGCTATCCGTTTCCACTTGCAACGCCCACCCCTTCGGGCAAAATCAGGTCGGAATGTCACGCAACTGCATTATGCCCGGAAGGGAATCGTCACACCGGAAATGGAATTTATTGCCATCCGGGAGAACCAAGCCCGTGAGGAGCACCAATCCGCCCTATCCAGGACCGGACAAGCCTCCGGGGTGGCTCAACATCCTGGCCAGAATTGGGGAGCATCCACTCCCTCCTATATCACCCCGGAGTTTGTTCGTGATGAAGTGGCTCGAGGGCGGGCCATTATTCCTGCCAATATCAATCATCCGGAAATTGAGCCTATGATTATCGGGCGTAATTTTTTAGTAAAAATCAACGCCAACATTGGCAATTCTGCCGTGACTTCCTCAATTGAAGAAGAAGTTGAAAAACTGATTTGGTCCATACGTTGGGGGGGAGACACCGTCATGGACCTCTCCACAGGGAAAAACATCCACGAAACTCGTGAGTGGATTATTCGAAATTCGCCAGTGCCAATCGGAACAGTGCCTATCTATCAAGCCCTGGAAAAAGTGGGAGGAAAGCCTGAGGAACTTACCTGGGAAATCTTTCGGGATACGCTCGTGGAACAGGCCGAGCAAGGGGTGGATTACTTCACCATTCATGCCGGTGTTCGCCTGGCTTATGTTCCATTAACGGCCTCCCGCATGACCGGCATCGTCTCACGCGGCGGATCCATCCATGCCAAATGGTGCTTAGCTCACCATCAGGAAAACTTCACGTATACCCATTTTGAAGAAATCTGCGAGATTATGAAAAGCTATGATGTGTCCTTTAGTTTAGGCGATGGACTGCGCCCGGGTTCTTTGGCAGATGCCAACGATGCCGCTCAATTCGCCGAATTGGAGACTCTGGGAAAACTCACTCATATTGCATGGAAACATGACGTGCAGGTCATGATTGAAGGTCCGGGACACGTCCCCATGCAACTCATTAAAGAAAATATGGACAAGCAACTGGCCGCCTGCGACGAAGCACCGTTTTATACCCTTGGCCCCCTCACCACTGATATTGCACCAGGCTACGACCACATCACCTCGGCAATCGGCGCGGCGATGATCGGCTGGTATGGTTGCGCCATGCTGTGTTATGTCACGCCCAAAGAACACTTAGGCCTGCCGGATAAAGAAGACGTCAAAGCCGGGGTCATGGCATATAAAATCGCGGCACATGCCGCAGATTTGGCCAAAGGCCATCCCGGGGCGCAACACAGGGACAATGCTTTATCCCAAGCACGATTTGAATTTCGTTGGCAGGATCAATTCAATTTATCCCTTGATCCCGAAACGGCGAAGGATTTTCATGATGCCACCCTCCCCGCTCAGGGAGCCAAACTGGCCCATTTTTGCTCCATGTGTGGCCCACATTTCTGTTCTATGAAAATTACCCAGGACGTTCGAGAGTATGCCGCTGAAAAACAACTGGCAGACGAGGCCGCACTCGAACAAGGCATGCAAGAAAAGTCTGAAGAATTCCGAAAAACCGGTGGAGACTTATATCTTTAAAGCTGAAAAGATCGATGACGAAAGCAGATATTGGCCAATGAGGGCTTGACACCGAATAGAGACCCCGTCCTGATTAGGTCTATATGTTGGATACAACCGCAAAATTACCTGGAGCTCCCCTATGAATCCTATTAACGTCGCTCCTTTACGAGAACGGGACATCACCCGTCACATTGCCCGTGAGTATTACAAAGAATTCGACTCACTGATTGAAAGCGACATCATCATCGTCGGAGGCGGTCCATCCGGGCTCCTCTGTGCCCGCGATCTCGCGACGAGCGGCTTCCGGACTCTTCTTATCGAACAATCGCTGGCTCTTGGTGGCGGTTTTTGGTCTGGTGGTTTTCTCATGAATAAAGCCACGATTTGCGAACCAGCGGATCAGATTCTTGAAGAATTAGGCATTCCCTTTAAACCCATTAAGGACTGCCCGGGAATGACCATGGTCGATCCGCCTCATGTGACCAGCCGGCTCATTTCCGCCGCCTACGAAGCCGGCGTGAAGATTATGAACCTCACTAAAGTGGTCGATCTCATTCTTCGCCAAGATCATCGAATCGAAGGTGTCGTGGTCAATAATTCCACCGTGGAAATGGCCGGACATGATACCATTCATGTCGATCCCATTGCCCTTGAAAGTCAAATTGTGGTTGATGCTACCGGCCATGATGCCGTCGTGGTCAATCTCCTCCACAAACGTAATTTATACCAGAAGGTTCCTGGAAACGGGGCCATGTGGGTGGCGCGTTCAGAAGCATTAGTGGTAGAGAATACCCGTGAGATTTATCCAAACTGTTTTGTCGCCGGCCTGGCCGTCGCAGCAGTTGATGGCAGTCCCCGAATGGGGCCGGCGTTTGGGTCGATGCTGCTCTCCGGCCGGTATGCGGCTGAATTGGTTCGACAAAAACTTAAAGGTGAATAACCCCTTCTATTTCCATATAGAGACACAAAAAGGACTGTTCGCAACTAGATTTCCTATGAATATTCAAGATTTTCTCAACCAGGGTGAGGGCAACGAAGAAGACAAGGTGATTGCCTGGAATCTTTTTCAGCAAGCCTATGAGCTCCAAATGAAGGGCCAACTGGAAGAAGCGGTGGATCTGTATAAACAATCCATCGACATCTTCCCGACCGCAGAAGCCCACACGTTCCTGGGGTGGGCCTATAGTTTCATGGGGCAATTGCAGGAGGCCATTGAGGAATGCCACCGTGCCATCCGCCAGGACCCAGAATTCGGAAACCCCTATAACGATATCGGAGCCTACTTTATTGAACTCAATCAATTGGAAGAGGCCATTCCCTGGCTTGAAAAAGCCATGAAAGCCAAACGATACGAAAACCCGTCCTTTCCCCATATGAATCTCGGCCGGGTGTACGAACGACAAGGAGCATGGGACCAAGCCGTCGATTCCTACAAAAAGTCTCTGGCTCTAAACCCCGAATACAAGACAGCGAAACAAGCCCTCATGCGTATTCTGACTCTCATGAACTAACACGATGTAAAGGCCTTACCTATGCCAGATGCCAAAACCATTCTTGTGGCGGTTAGTGATATTTTTTTCTACACTAAAATACGCGATGCCTTTCTACCCCATGGCTACAAACTTGAACGTCTCCGTACCGGAGATGACTGGCAAACCAGAGCCCTTGCGAGCCAACCGATCGGCATTATTATTAATATGAATGATGATCGTCTCAATGCCCAAGATATTGTGAAGTATTTTCGGGAATTGCCTCAAACCCAGTCATTGCCTATTCTGGCCTTTGCCAATCATGAAGAGGTTCAAACATGGAAACTGGCGAAAGACCTTGGGATACAGAAAATTGTCTCGCGCAATGAGTTTTCAGCGAGAACACTCGCCCTGTTCCAGGAAATCACGGCTTCAGCCACATTATGAAAAATCTTTTCCTTCATAACCAGCATGAAACTCTAGGCGGCACCTTTCAACCTTGTGGCGAGTGGGAAGTCCCCTTTCATTACGGCAATCCTCTCTTAGAGTATGAGGCCATTCATAAGAGAGCCGGCCTCGCCGACCTATCTTTACGCGGAAAAACTTTGGTCACGGGTGATGACCGAGTCTCCTGGCTCCAAAGCATCATCAGCAATGATATCCTCCCTCTTATGCCGGGGCAGGGGCGGTACTCGGCCTTTATGAATCATAAAGGAAAAATGCTCTCCTATTTTCGAGTGTTTCTGCAACCCGAGACCCTGATCATCGAGGATGTCGGGGAGGTTGGTGACCTGACCTTTCAAGCCCTTCGAAAATTTCTGCTCTATGGGACAAAGGCCAAACTCCACAATGGTCTGGAGAGTTGGGGGCTTCTTCTGGTTACCGGGCCGAATGGTCCAGTTATTCTCAAAGAAGCCCTCGGTGTAGAAGTGAATTCTCTTCAGGTTTTGGATACCATCGCGTTTACATTTGGTGACACGCAAGGCTTTATCGCTCGAACGGAAGAAACGGGTGGGCAGGACTTTGAATTATTTGTTCCGGTCGAAGGCCTGCCTGCTCTCTGGTCTCATCTCTTAAAGATGGGAAGTGAGGCTGGCCTTCAACCAGTCGGAAGGGAGGCCCTCGAGACGTGCAGGATTGAAGGGGGATTAGCTCGACTTGGCCCAGACTTGAATGACAAAATCGTTCCGCCGGAAGCGAATCTGGAGGGAATCGCCTTTAGCTTATCGAAGGGATGCTATCCCGGACAGGAAGTCGTCGCCAGAATGGATACGTATGGATCGGTCAAACGGCGATTAGTCGGATTAGTTCTTGAAGTAGACCCCCCCCAACTACCGGAGGCTGGGGCGAAACTTTTTAGTGGAACGCGGGA
>DOFS01000627.1 GCA_003523945.1 Nitrospiraceae bacterium
TTCGACCGATTCACGCAAGTGGAAAGCAGTGCCACGAGGCGCTATGAAGGCAGCGGAATCGGATTGGCCTTAGTGAAGGAAATCGTCCTGCTGCATGGGGGAACAATTGCGGTGGAAAGCGATCCCGGCCGTGGTTCTGTGTTTACCATCACGTTGCCTCGCGGGAACGTGACCGCCGATCAGCTGCTTGCCATTCAAGATGACGAGGAGGATCGGTCCTTTTTTCCAAGACTAGCCGAAGAAGAACAGATAGACGAGGAGTCTTTCCTTTCCCCCGCTGAAAAGAAGGACGCCCCATTGGTGTTGGTGGTCGATGACAATGCCGATATGCGCGGGTACGTCAAAAAAATATTGCACAGACAATATCAAATCGTAGTAGCCAGGGACGGAGCGGAAGCCCTGGAGATAGTTCAACACTTGCGTCCGGCATTGATCCTGACGGATGTCATGATGCCGAAAATGAGCGGACAGGACCTTTTGAAAGCCGTTCGAAACGACAAAACTCTTCGATCGACCCCCGTGATTTTCTTAACAGCCCGCGCTGGACTCGAAGCACGTATTGAAAGTCTGGAAGCAGGAGCCGACGATTATCTGTCCAAACCCTTCGACGAACCCGAACTCCTGGCTCGCGTTGGCAACCTGATTCGAGCACGCGCACAAGAACGGGAACTCGTTCAATTACAGAAAGAAAAATTAGCCAGGTTCTTACCCCAAAATCTGGCCGACATGATCATGTCGGGCGACCACGAGGATTTCCTGAAAGGGCATCGCAGCAAAATCACCGTGCTCTTTATCGATCTTCGAGGATTCACACCCTTTACTGAAACGGTGGCTCCCGAAGAAGTGATGGCCGTCCTCCGTGAGTACCAGGCGGCGATGGGTTACCTGATTTCCGAATATGGCGGAACGCTTGAGCGATTTGCCGGCGACGGCATCATGGTCTATTTTAACGACCCGCAGCCCTGTCCCAATCACGCCGAACAAGCGGTGCGCATGGCAATCGCCATGCGACGTGAGGTCTTTTCGTTGGGAGAGCAATGGAAGAAACGCGGCATTCCCCTCGGAGTAGGCATCGGTATTGCGACCGGATATGCAACGATCGGGGCGATCGGATTTGAAGGACGAACGGACTATGCCGCGATCGGCCCCGTCACCAATCTGGCATCCAGACTCTGCAACGAGGCCCAACACGGTCAAATCCTGATCCCGGAACAGGTTGCATCCCTTCTTGGAACGTTAGTCTCACTTGAATCGGTCGGAGAACTCGCATTGAAAGGCATTCAAAGACCTCTATCCGTCTATCAAGTGGTTGGGATGATCGCCTAAGCGAATGACCCGACGTTTGAGAAATATGGTCAGCGCAGTCCGAATGTGTTCAACGAGGATACCGCCGCAAGAGCTATCTCAATGATTACGGCCTGGGAACGCTCGGCCAAATTTTTGACGGACAACCACCTTTTGCCTCGCAAGGTGGCATCGCCCAAGCCTGGACCGTCGCCGAAGTCCTCCGCGCCTGGCATCTCATTCAGCTTTCCACCAACAAGGAAACAAAAGAAAAACACACGCCCCAAAAAAAGAAGTGTTCTTATCTCCATTGAGACTTGTTATCTGAGCTATCCTCCAGCTTGTCATTCTGAGCCACCGGCGAAGAATCTGTGCCCAGCCTGACAACACCCCCACACAGCAAAATCCTCCCCCTCCGTGCCCCTCAGGTCGTTCCTCTGGCATTGTCATTCTGGGGCCACGGCGAAGAACCTGTGTCAAGGTCGGTTATCGGGACTCCATCTCTTGGACGGAGCCTTGCTCTATCGTCCCCTGCCCTGTAAGGAATTTGGCAGGGAGAGAAAAACTCCTGTCTAAATATTCCTCAAACCCATCTGTCCTTTTTTCTAGGGGTTGGGTATCATGCCCTGGAATTTTTCCAGGAGAAAGGCACAAGTAATCATCCATCCCGTCAGGAGTTTGATCTCATGGCCAACATTGAAAGCTTCGTGAATTAGATTCCCAACGATCCTCTTCACAATGGCGACACGACCGACGTCAAAACAGAAAGACAAGGAGTAGAGACAATGGATTCTCAATTTTGGATAACAGCCTGGAACGAAGGAAGAACCGGCTTCCACGGGGAGCACTATCACGAAAAGCTGACGGAGTACTTTCCCCAATTCAATCCTGAAAAGGGGCAGCGAGTACTCGTTCCACTCTGCGGGAAATCAAAAGATCTTCTTTGGCTTCATGGACTCAATCTTCATGTCCATGGAGTCGAATTGCATGCCCAGGCCGTGAAGGACTTTTTTTCTGAAAATGGACTCTCATCCCCTCACATAGTCCAAGATCAGGATTTCACCCATTACACATACGAAAATATCATGATCAGCTGCGGGGACTTCTTCAAACTCAATGAACACCACTCCTACGATTACATATACGATCGGGCGGCACTCGTGGCCCTGCCAGCCCCAATGAGAAAAAGGTACGCGCAAGTCATCAAGCAATCCCTTAAACACGGGGGGAAATACCTTCTCATCGTCTATGATTATGACCAATCAAAAATGGAGGGGCCTCCTTTTCATGTTGGTGGCAAAGAAATTCATGATCTGTACGAAGATCAATTCACCATTACTTTGAAAGAAAGCCAAAAGCCAAAAAATGAAGGAACAAGACTCTCCGCCATAGACAGCCTTCACCAGACAGTCTATGTCCTTGAAAAGATCCTGTGAAACTCTCCGCTAAATGGGTACCATCGAAAAAATCTTTGACGGACAACCATTTTTCGCCTCGCAGAATTGTCACCCAACTCTGGACCCCCGTCCAAACCCTCCACGCCTGGCACACCCTCCAGGCAGTCCCCACCTAAGTTTTCATTCTGAGCCCTAGGCGAGCAGATGGCCTCCCTATTCCAGCGGGAACGTTCAGTCATCACCAAGCACATTCGTAACCTATTCAAAGAAGGCGAGCTCCCCGAAGAAAGCAATGTGCAAAATTTGCACGTTGCTGGATCAGACAAACCAGTCAGATTTTTTAACTTGGATGTCGTCATTTCTGGGGGCTATCTGGTGAATTCCAAACGTGGAACCCAGTTTCGCATCTGGGCGACACAGATATTGCGTGATCATCTGGTGAAAGGCTACTCCGTCAATCAGCGTCGGCTGAAGGAACTCCAACAGAGGGTCCGGCTGGTAGCACCATGGCGAAACACAGGGATCTTTCCGGCGATGAGGCCACCGCGCTCCTCCGCATGGTAGGCGAGTATAGCCGGGCACTCGACCTGCTTGACGATTATGACCACCAACGGGTGCCAGCCCCCAGGGCCAGGAGCCAGACACGTTACACCTTAACTTATCAAGAAGCCATCGATATCGTGACGCGCCTCCGCGAGCGCTTTGGAAGCTCAGCCCTCTTCGGTCAGGAAAAAGATGAAAGCCTGCACAGTAGTCTTCAAGCGATCATGCAAACGTTCGGTGGGCAAGATCTCTATCCAAGTTTGGAAGAGAAAGCGGCCCACTTATTGTATTTTCTGGTGAAAAACCACTCCTTTGTGGATGGCAACAAACGTATCGCGGCTGCGTTATTTCTTTAGTTTCTTGAACGCAACAGCGTACTGACCAATGCCACCGGGACGCGTTTGATTTCGGATGCCGCACTGGTAGCCATGACCCTGATGATCGCGGAAAGCC
>DOFS01000406.1:0-1651 GCA_003523945.1 Nitrospiraceae bacterium
ACCAAAGTCGATCCTGCGGTTGACCACATCAAAGTCGAAGGACGCCATCTGAAATCCCGACCTCCTGATATGTTTCTCATGCTCAACAAGCCGCTGGGGTATATCTCCACTTTGCATGATCCCGCAGGTCGCCCGACGATTAAAGCCTTGGTTCCGAAACCTTCCATTCGTTTATTTCCCGTTGGGCGATTGGACTATGATAGTGAAGGCTTACTCCTGCTCACCAATAACGGTGATATTGCACAAGCCTGTCTTCATCCCGCGCACCATGTCCACAAAACCTATCTTGTGAAAATCAAAGGCATCCTAGAAGAACCAGAAATCCAAAAACTTCGACAGGGACTGATGTTGGAAGATGGTCCCACAGCTCCGGCGAAAGTGAAAAAGGCCGGGAAAGCCCAGGCCAATTCCTGGGTTGAAATCACGATTCATGAGGGACGTAAGCACCAGGTCAAACGCATGTTTGAGCAAATTGGCCATCCCGTGATCCGGTTAAAACGCGTTCAATTTGGCCCGCTGAACCTTGGAACTCTTCCTCCAGGCCAGACGCGATATTTGACTGATAAAGAAGCGAACGATCTACGCCACTTATTGATCCCACCTGAAACGCCACCGCTCTTGCAAGGCCAGCCCAACAAGAGAACGGAGGAATTTCCTTCCACGAGATCAACAATTTCTGCACGGCCACGTTTGGCAAAACCGAATCACATTGGAAGCAAAAGCACCCGCTCGCCTGCGAGAACGACGACCCAACCACGAACATGGCTGCCCACACATCAGCCGATAAAAAAATCGGAAAGGTTCCCTCCATCCAGACTTGCGGCTCCTTCGCGGCCACGCTCACCCAACCCGAATTCCATCCAAAGGAAGAGCACCCCAACGTCTGCGAGAACGATCGGTCAAGTAGGGCTGCCCCGATCCAAAGATCCACTGATCAAAAGAATGGAAAATTTCCCTAAATCGGGACCCGCTGGTCAGTTTTGGCCACGCCAGGGAAATCCCAAACCCACAAGGAGCAAGAAGACGATCTCGACTCCTGGCACAACCGGCAAAGCACGGCCCCGCCGACCCGGCGTCACATCAAAAAGCCGGTTCAAGTTTAAAACTTAAGCATTCCGTATTCTCGGTTTTTTATGTTCTGCCATCAAAAGCTGTTAGGCCTTGGAAAGGACCTTTTCGTTGAAACGATCACATCATTGCGGTGAACTCTCCTTAGATCATGTAGGCCAAACCGTGACCTTAGCTGGCTGGGTTGCCAGTCGCCGCGACCATGGCGGAGTGAGGTTCATTGATCTTCGTGATCGCTACGGCCTCACACAAATCGTGTTTGATTCAGAGCAGCAACCCACGGTGCATCAACTAGCCGATCGTCTCCGCAATGAATACGTCGTGGCAATCACCGGTGAGGTGACGTTACGTCCCGAGGGCTCAGCAAACCCTCATATTCCGACTGGCGCCATAGAAATTCGAAGCACATCCCTCGTGATTCTCAATGAAGCCAAACCCCTCCCCTTTGCACTCGACGACAGCATTACCACCACCGAGACACTTCGGTTAAAACACCGGTATCTGGACCTTCGCCGGCCAAAAATGCAAGAACTCCTTCAACTCCGCAGTCAGGTATCGCATCTCGTACGGCAATACCTTCATG
>DOFS01000406.1:1826-4349 GCA_003523945.1 Nitrospiraceae bacterium
GCACGAGATTATCTCGTGCCGAGTCGAGTCAACCCGGGTGAATTTTTTGCTCTTCCCCAATCGCCGCAACTCTTTAAGCAGATCCTGATGATCGGGGGAACTGATCGTTATTATCAAATTGCCCGATGTTTTCGTGATGAAGACCTCCGGTTGGATCGCCAACCAGAATTTACGCAAATTGATCTGGAAATGTCTTTCGTCGATCAGGAAGATATTATGCAGTTGATCGAACATATGGTCAGACTGGTCTTTAAAGAGACCAAGAATATTGATCTCCCCTCCCCATTGCCCAGGCTATCCTTTGAGGATGCCATGGGACGCTATGGGACCGACAAACCAGATCTTCGCTTTGATCTTCAGTTACAGGACCTGAGTCAATTCGCCGCAACCTGTAACTTTAAAGTTTTTAAGAGCGCAGTGGAAAGCGGCGGGATCGTGAAAGCCCTCGTCATTCCTGGTGGCAACGCCTTTACTCGCAACCGGATTGACAATCTTATTGATACTGCAAAAGAATTTGGTGCCAAGGGGCTAGCCTGGGTCAAAATTAACGAAGAGGGCAACCTTGATTCCTCTATCGCCAAATTCTTCAATCCCCAAGCCCTACGTGAAGCGCTCCCCTCGACCAAACCCGGGGATCTGCTTATTTTTGTCGCAGATCAGGCGTCTATCGTCCATCAAGTCTTAGGCCGCCTTCGCCTGCTGCTGGGAGAGGAGCTGGGATTGATTGATCGAAACCGGTGGGAACCGTTGTGGGTCATAGATTTTCCCATGTTTGAATTTGACGATACCGCCAAACGATATGTCGCTCTGCACCATCCCTTTACGGCCCCTCATTCAGAAGATATACCGCTTCTGGAAACCGATCCTCTCCAGATTCGAACGCAAGCTTATGATCTAGTCTTGAATGGGTTCGAGTTAGGCGGAGGGAGTATTCGAATTCATGCCCCACAGGTCCAGGCAAAAGTCTTTGACTTACTCAACATCTCCAAAACCGAAGCACGCGAGAAATTTGGATTTTTGTTAGATGCATTGGAATCAGGAGCTCCTCCCCATGGTGGCATCGCGCTGGGACTTGATCGGTTGGTGATGTTACTCGGCAAGACGGAATCGATTCGGGAAGTCATCCCGTTTCCTAAAACACAGAAGGCTCAATGCCTGATGACCGAAGCCCCCTCCCCTGTCACACATGAACAGTTACAGGAACTGTCTATTCGCACGACGGTCAAAAAACCTGATAATCCAGTTTAAGCTTTTAGCACGTCCAGTACAATGGAATGTAGACCGGTCGCCCCGGCTGGTTGTGGCCTCGTAATTTCAGATGTTTGGATTTTCCCCTTGGTATCGATAGCCCTTACAAATACCATGTGCTTGCCAGTTTTTGGCGGGGTCCAATCATAATTCCAAATCACCCAGGTTAAAGGAGACAGCGGTGGTTCAATTTCGGCAGACACCCAGGTTTTTTCCTGATCAAAACTCAGTTGAACCTCACTGATACTCTCCGGTCCCCCATAGGCAATCCCGCGCAACCGCTGTTGAGGGCCTTGTAACGACTGATAATGACCCGGGCTATCTATGCGGGAAAAAATATGAATGGTTCCATCATCCGTCCAACCTTTTTGTTGCCAGTAGCCCAGGTAGTCCCCGTTATAGACTTCGATTTCCGTAATCCACTTCACATTTTTAATCCCGTAGAGACCTGGAACAATCAGGCGAACCGGAAAGCCGTGATCCTTAGGAAGTTTTTCCCCATTCATCAGATAGGCCAACATGACATCATCTTCCATGGCTCTGCCAAAAGGAATGCTGTCAGAATACCCGTCAGCCGCTCGAAAAATTACATCCCGGGCGGTGTCTTCATCAGCTCCAATGTCTTGCAAAAGTTTTTTGAGGGAAATTCCCCGCCACATGGCGGTCCCCAAGCTACTCCCGCCTGGAAGCGTATCAATGCACATCAGGGTCACAGCCTGATCAAAGGATTCCCGATTGAGCAGGTCACGCCATTTCATAACCACAGGGCGTTCCACGGCGCCTTTGACCACCATTTTCCATTGCTCCACATCCAGGTCGCGCGTAAAGTTGTAGGAAGCATCCATGAAATTCACGGTATAAAATTTGTCGTTCGAGGTAAAATACGTGGTCTCCCGCGGAGGGACCGCAAACATCGACCCCATATCGCATCCAGGAAGTCCGAGGCCGAGGGAAGCCAGTCCCCCAAGCTTAAAGAGAGCCCGACGAGTCAGAGGCAAAGAAAAGGCAGAATGGTTTGAAAAGAGGTTAGTCATTACCCTATTATCCAATACTCTTGCAGCTTTGGACAAGATCTCTCTTACATTCGACCCCCACAAATTCACAAGTATAGAAGGAGAAACCGCATGCGGATATTTATAACCGGCGGAGCAGGATTTTTAGGAAGCCATTTATGTGAAACGCTTATCCATCAAGGACATACAGTCATTTGCTTGGATAATTTACTAACTGGACGCACGGAGAATATCGGGGCTTTAATGGGGCATCCGAAGTTCT
>DOFS01000407.1 GCA_003523945.1 Nitrospiraceae bacterium
TCGTTCCGTCTTCCGCCACCAACCCTCCCCGATCTATACAAAAGGTCACCGGGAGGTTTTGGGTCGCCACATCATGCACGACCTGGTCATAGGCCCGCTGCAGAAAGGTGGAATACATACAAATAACTGGCCGCATATTATCAGCGGCAAGACCGGCCGCATAGGTCACAGCATGTTGCTCGGCAATCCCTACATCGATTAATCGGGAAGGAAACTCCTTTTCAAACTCAGACATTCCTGTGCCCTCGCACATTGCAGCTGTAATGACCACCACCCGGTTATCTTTTTTGGCCTGGCGGATCAGTGTTTTGGCAGCAATAGAACTATATGAAGGATGGCCGGGTTTTTTCATCGGTTGCCCAGTCTTCGCATCAAAAGGGGAACAGGCATGGAACCATACAGGGTTCTTCATGGCCGGCTGAAAGCCTAGTCCTTTTTTAGTAATCACATGAAGGAGAGTTGGCCCTTTCAACTTCAAGACATTCTCCAACGTCGGCAGTAAATGCTCAAAATTGTGTCCATCAATCGGACCGACATATCGAAATCCCAACTCTTCAAATAACAAACCCGGTAGCAGGAAACCTTTAGCCAGCTCTTCGGCCCGAATCGCCATTCGCTTCACCGGTTCTCCAATTTGCGGAATGGTTTCCAGCAGTTGAGAGGTTTCCTCACGAAGCCTTGTGTAAAATTCTCCGGTAAAGGTCCGATTGAGATAGGCGGAAATCGCTCCAACGTTTCGGGAAATCGACATTTGGTTATCATTCAGAATCACCACACAATCCCGTCCCATATCGCCGGCATGTTGCAACCCCTCCAATGTCATACCAGCAGTAAGGGCCCCATCTCCTACCACACAAACCACCTTATTCGATTTGCCTAATTGCTCACGAGCCTCAACAAAACCAACGGCAGCGGACACCCCGGTTCCGGCATGTCCCGCGTTAAACGTGTCATAGATGCTTTCTTCCCGTTTACAGAACCCGCTTATTCCCCCAAACTGGCGGACCGTATGAAACTGTTCACGACGGCCGGTAAGCAGTTTGTGGGTGTACGCCTGATTACTGGTATCCCAAACGATCTTATCGTCTGGGGTGTTTAATAAATACTGCAAAGCCACAGTCAGCTCCACTACACCCAAATTTGAGGCCAAATGTCCACCGACATGTGAAACCACTTCTATAATCAGTTCCCGAATTTCCTGACAGAGCTCAGGAAATTGGTCCCGAGAAAGTTTCTTTAAATCTGCTGGACTTTCAATCCTTTTTAGCAAGGACATGGCGCATCCTTTCTTGTCTTGCAATGAAGGTAACGTGTGGCAAGGGAATAACTAGAAAAAATCCGATACGGACATGATTAGGACAAATCTTCCCATAGCTGAAATAACGTGTCAAGCATCAGATGCACCCTCATTAGGGCCGAGCACTGGTCCTGGCACCATTTTCCCTGCCCACGAGCTGCCGCAGCAAGACTTGGGCTTCCGGTCGATGAATCCGTTCCCATATCCATCGTTTTGTTCGAGGTGGAGTGTCGACCACCCGAGTGAGCTGCCTCACGGCCTCCAGGTTTTGTCCGTGTTTAAGGTACCATTTCGCGAGGTCAATACCCGCCGGCGCATACCGGCTATCTAGAAAAGCCGCCTTTTTCAAATGCTCCCCTGCCGCCTCCTGGTCGCCCCCTAACACCCAAGGTAATTCTTCATACATCCGACCTAGCATATGATGAGCTTGGGCATTCTGGTCATCCAGTTCCAACACCCTATGTACATGTTCCTTTAACTTTTGAATCGTCAAAGCCGCCGAAACCAATCCTTCCAAATCTGCAGCACTCCCGAGATTGGCGGCATACAAAAAATGCGCATCTGCAGAAGACTCACGAAGATCCAGGGCTTTTTTGGCAACCCGGGCACCCTCCTGGAAAGCCTTTAACTTTTGCTCCCGGTCAACATAGACGCCATAGCCCAGATCCAAATACAAACCGGCCAGCCGAAGCAAGCGCATCACGTCGGTTGAATTTGCTGCTCCGTCTCTCAACAAGTTCGTAAGCTCTCTTTCAAGATCCCCTGGATTTTGCTGATCTGTTGAATCCTCACCCCGCAAGGCTCCAGAAGGCCAAAAGAGGGCACATACCATTAGAGTGAGTAACCCTATACTCACATAACGATTTATATTCGCGGATCTCCTCGGCACATGCCTCTCCTGCAAAAGCCCATCGTCAATTATATTAGAAGGGATAGTTGAGCCCCGCAAACACAGCTCCCCCCTCCCTGCTATACCCCCAATCAACCCGGGCCATAACGTTTGGGCGGACTATGGCTCGGAACCCCACCCCAGGCGTAATTTCCCAATCGTGAAATTGGCGAAATTTAAAATCCGGATAGGTCCGACCCATATCTACAAACGGCGCCAATTCACATTCAATGCTGACGTTAAACATCTTCAATCCAAATAGATGAATACGTTCTTCCACATTAAAGACCACCATATGTTTATCAATAAACCGATCTCTCCCATAGCCTCTTAGATTGTCTTCTCCACCCAGGGAACTTTGCTCGTAAAATGGGATCCCATCCCCAAAACTTAATTGCACCATCGCTCTGGCCACAAAAATATACCGTTTTGAGGGGCTCGGAATCAGGTGCCTGATATCAAGCCCTGACCGAAAATACAACAGATCGTCTCCCTTCCCAAACTCAAAGTTCTGCGCCAATTCCCCAAATGCTTCAACCCGAGTGCCTGCTGTCGGAGTATTAAGGTTATCCCTGGAATCATATTGAAACACGAGGCGGTGAGCCAAAATCATCGCACCTTTCATCCCTGGATCCCCTGGAAACCGATCTTTTGTATATGGCTCATCCTCTACACCTCCCGGTTGAATTTCCACATCTCGAAACCTTTGATTGACTGACAACCGCGTCACGTCATTTAAATGGATCCCAAAGTTCCAATGGATTTGGATTTCACGACCAGTATAGTTTGTTTCATTATTCTTAGGCGTGATTTGCCCTAAGCCGAAAAACCGCTTGGTTGCATTTTTAAAAAATTGGGCTCCAACATCAACAAAGAACAACCCTTCGATAAAACCAGGGTCCTGGTAACGAAACTTCAGCTTTCGCTCAATCTCCTCGGTATACGAACCGACCGCCTCCATTTGCCTTCCACCTGACCAATAATGAAAATAATTCAAGGTTCCCCTGACCCCTAAAAAAGAATTATGGATCAGCATGGGGGCAATAAGAGAACGGAGGTTACCATCCACATCCGAATTTAATATTGGCGCAATCAGCCCAAAATCTTGCCCGTCATTTTTGGAAGTAGAAAACGCAGGAACCACAAAAGAAGAAGTTTCGGCAAGGACGACCGATGAGGAAAGAATGGCGCCGAAAACGGCCAGGCAGAACGACGCCCAGCACCACAAACGAAACGAGATCACAAAGCTGACTCCTTAGGACGAAGTCCCCAGGTCAGCTTTTGAACGAAGTTTCTCGAGGAGGGCTTCAAACGATGAGGAGTTAATAATACGAGAAAATTGCCCGCGGTAATTTTTCATCAAACTCACTCCATCAATTACCACGTCATACACACGCCACTCGCCATTTTTTTGTAACAGTCGATAGTCCAAGGGTATTTGCACTTTAGGGGACACCACTTTGGTTTGCACCTCAGCAAAATCTCCCTTTTCGCGCTCTTTCAGGTACTCCACTTGTTCCCCCGAATACGCGTCCACATTACCGACGTAGGAATTCGCTAGAAACTGCTGAAATAGGGTGACAAACTCCTCCTGTTGCTTTGAACTCAACCCCCTCCACTGAGCAGCCAGTGTGCGCTTGGCCATTTCGGCATAGTCAAATCGCTGCCCGATAATTTCCTCGAGCTTCGCTCGCCGCTCCGTCTCCTTCGCAGGATCCTTTAGCGCTTGATCCCTCAGCACCACAAAAACCTGGTCAACGGTCTCCTTCACGGCTCCGGTTGGAGAGCCCCCTCCCCATGCACCAGGTAGAAAGGTTAGCGAAACCACTACCCAAGCAAGAAGCCTTATCGCCGCATTTTTGGGAAATATTTCAAATTGGAGTCTTCGACTTTTTTCTGCCCCCATTTGCACCGTTGACCCCAACTTCCTAGCCGATTCCCTTTGCATATTCCCTCCATCCCTATTTCACTACAGGGGTCTCACTCCACGTTTCCATGAATAAATTGACTAATCACCTGTTCAAGGTCAATACCAGATTCAGTGTCCACAATGGTCCCACCATTCTTCAAACGTTCACCAGCCCCACCGGGAGATAATTCCATGAATTTTTCTCCGATGATGCCACGAGTCTTTATTGAAGCAATCGCATCGTCAAACACCGTGATCCCATCATGGATCGCAAGGACCACTTGAGCCCGATCTTCATTCAGACCAATATTCTTCACACGGCCCACCTCCACTCCGGCAATTTCTACAGAAGCTCCGTTTTTCAGGCCGGAGGTGGAAGTGAATTCCGCTTGAAGTTCGTAATAATCACCACCGACCAATTCCAATTTCCCCAGCTTAATGGCCAAATATCCAAGACAGATTACCCCCACTAACACAAAAAGCCCGACAATTAATTCAAGTTTTCCACGTTCCATCATAAGAATCAGTAAGTTGATTGATGTTTGTTAGTGTTAAGAAACAGGAAGAATAATTTTCATTGTTCAGAGTGATATAAATTTCTGTGTGACTGCATTAACCAATGCTGGAAAGCACGATTCAGACAGGAGCAAGATGAATGCCATTATTGACCGAAATAAACTCACGAACCACAGGGTCGGCAGTACGTTGAAATTCATCAGAAGGGCTCATGGCAATTATCTTCCCATTCTTTAACATAGCAACCCAATCAGAAATAGGGAAGATCTCTGGAATTTGGTGACTCACCATGATACCCGTAAATCCAAATGTTTTATGCATGGCTAAAATGAGATTGTGGATAGCATGGGCCATCAGTGGATCAAGGCCCGTCGTCGGTTCATCGAATAAAAGAATATCCGGCCTCATCACCAGGGCTCTCGCCAAACCTGCACGCTTCTTCATCCCTCCGCTCAGTTCTGCTGGAAATTTATGACCCATGTTTCCCAACTCCACCCTGTCCAGCATCTCTTGAACCAATCGACATATTTCCTGCTCGGTCGCCCTGCGCTTTTCCCGCAGAGGAAACGCGACGTTATCAAATACATCCATGGAATCAAACAAGGCGGCCGATTGAAACAACATAGCAAATTTTTTGCGTATGTCATTCAATTCCCGATCATTAATTTGTGTAAGGTCTATTCCATCAACGATGATGTTGCCTCGATCGGGGCGAATCAATCCAATGATGTGCTTGAGCATCACACTTTTCCCCTCACCACTCGGACCGATAATCGTGGTGATTTTTCCCTTAGGGATATTCAGAGTGACCCCCTTGAGCACAGACTGTTCCCCAAAACTTTTTTCCACATCAGCCAGCTTGACGATAATCGGTAGACTCATAGAATGGTGACGCTACATAAGTACCGACGTTAAAAAATAGTCCCACACCAAAATGAGCACTGCGGCTAATACCACAGATTCAGTGGTGGCTCTTCCCAGACCTTCGGAACTCATTCTCGTGTAATAGCCTTTATAACAGCAGATCCAGCTGATAATCAGTCCAAAGCTGATCGACTTTAAAATTCCCCCGTACACATCTTTCCATTCCACAGCAGACTCGATTGAACTCCAGTATGAACTCCCGCTGACGCCAAGCAGCTTGACCCCAACCAGATACCCTCCCCAGATTCCCACTACGTCAAATATGGCAACTAATAAGGGCACCGAAATAAGCGACG
>DOFS01000575.1 GCA_003523945.1 Nitrospiraceae bacterium
CAGGAGGCTGTGGATGATGGGGGCATCTCGGAAACCACTCATTCCCCGAAGAAGGCCAAGTCGGGTGGTCGCAACTCTTCCCCCAAAAATGGGAAACGAACCTCCGCGCCTGCTGCATCTAAAAAATCCTAGTGAAGTATTCATGATTTCTTTCTCAATGTCGGGTGATATAAGGAATTCTCTTGCATCGATTTGTGGAGTAGGAAAGGAGAGCAATACTCAACTCAACTTCTGACTCAATTTTTCTGGAACATATAGAATTTATGGTTCTGGCGTTACAGCTTGACGATGTGGATCGGGAATCTATCTTGGGGTTTGCCAATAAAAAGTGCTGGCGGGTGAACGCATCACACTTGTGCATCCAACCCTCGTGTCAACATGATTTTCTGTGGTGCCGGGTTTCGCCCCGGCAGACGAGGCCCTTTTGTTTCGGCAAAAGGACCCAAAACCACTGACGCCCCGTCCGGA
The DNA here is from genome assembly GCA_003523945.1 of Nitrospiraceae bacterium. Classification (GTDB taxonomy): domain Bacteria; phylum Nitrospirota; class Nitrospiria; order Nitrospirales; family UBA8639; genus Nitrospira_E. Next base: position 469 of record DOFS01000575.1, read on the forward strand.
CTCATTGGAGAGGAGGGACGCTAGTCCTAGGAGGGCGGTCCAACTCGCAGGGCTCAAACAAGGCCCGCCAACTGAGGAGAGCGTCCCTCCTTTGGGCCAGACGGCAGGCGTCGGAGTAGGGGAGTCGAGCAGTTCAGTGGCGCACATGGAACAGGGATGAGGCCTATATTCTGTATGATCCCTTTTTCCAAACCCACCGACTGTCTCCTCTCATGAGCATACTATCCTCAACAATAAACTTAGAACTAAGAGGGTTCATTTTATCTTGACATATTTCGTCGATTGCCGAAGAATGGCGGGGCTATGTGCTGACGTTCGTCACCCCGTTGATGGGTTTTAAAGCCAACTATGGGCAAGATGCCGATCCTCAAATACTTCGTGAACCGTTGAATTAAAGGCTATCAATTAAAGAAAAATGGATTCCCCACCTTTGGGTTGGTGTTCAAAAATCGCAATAGGTGATCATGGAAATAACAATCTGCATTGTTTAGGGACCAATCTGATCAGTGTTAGAACGAATGGAAGATATCGGAATTATCCAACTTCGTAGATACCACCATGGATACATCACTGTGGAAACAGTACGTCGATTCACTCGCTGACATCCTTAAGAGCCATGGGGCGCAAGCAAGCCTTTCAGATCATCCCACTCTCACCGGAGGCGCCCGAGAGCATGCAATAAAAGAATTCTTTTTAAAAATTCTTCCTGGAAATGCTGGCATCACGACCGGAGGACGCTCGTTCGATCGCCAGGGAAATCGCTCACGTGAACTGGATGTCATCATATACGACAAGAACTTTCCAGTCTTGCAGATTGGCGCCAACTTTCACGTCCCCATTGAGGGAGTCGTGGCTGCTTTTGAAATCAAATCAATGCTTACAAAGGGCGAACTTCAGGATGCTTTGGAGAAATGTTTATCGTTAGCCAAATTGCAAAAGCAGTATCGCAGATTAAATCAGATCGGTGGTGTGACGGTGAGGGATCAACCGCCGTCCATTGACGAGCTGGACAAAATGTTACCAGGTTTTTATGTTTATGGCTTTAACGGTTACCCAGCAGATGCAAACGCTTTGCTAAGCGTACTTTGGGATTGGATTCAAACAAAAGGTGTAGGTCGGCTCTCAGTCCCTCGTATCGTAGTCACGCCAACGGCAATAGCGCTACGAAAGCGTGATGATATTCGTTACAACGAAAACAAGGAAGAAGGTAAGGAAACCATTCTGACCGCCACGCTTTCAGGTGCTGGTGTCAACGTCCTGGTTGCCGACGTGTTGGAGAAGATTCTGAACCGGTTCAGCTATGTGGCACCAGACTTCACTTTTCGAAGCATGGCCGATTATTTCGACCCGAACTGGTACCTTGAACAGTACGTTTTCCCGACCACAGCTGATTGGAAGAATGTTGACGTGAAGAGAATGCCCCCGGGCTGGTAGTGCGGTCTAACAAGCGAAAGTAGCTGACGGGCGCCTTCTTTTGCTAATCAGAGAAAATTAAACATATGGAAGCCAAAAAAGCTGAGCGGAAGATATAGAGGCTTGAACGTGCAAAATTATTGATGAAACGATAGTTTAGTATTGATTTGTCAAATGCATATTTCCTGCCAACGAGTGAATCTAACCGAAACAATTCAACGAAATCATAAAATTCGTTTTATATCTTTGCCATTTTCTGTGAGTGGACAAGCAAAGAAGTGCTTCACCCTCCGTTTCTCAAACAAGGATAATTCGCTGTATCTTTGCCCAGCACTTAACCTAGATATGAGTTTTGAAACAGAAACGAGATCAGAAAAGACCACTGGTATGTTCAGCCACAAACATTCTGCGGGAGACCACGTTTCTTTCCATGAATCAGGGGTCGTGAATTTTAAAGTCGGCAAGGACAAGTTAAGGCTAAGAGAGGCTGGAGAATTGGATTCCAAAACACCACTTTTTACTGTTGGGATCAAGAGCCTTAATGTCTTCAAGCCAATTGACTTCGATTTGGCTTCCCGAATTGGTGGTTCTGAGGGGAAGTCAGTTTTGATCAAAGAGCCCAACATTAACGTCTCAATCTTCTTTTCGGTGTTTAGATATGGGAAGAATGCGGATTTCCCTCAGCCTCCAATTATAGCTACAGACGTTAACGCAATGGAGTGGACTTTTGTTCTAAGGGAATGCGGTACTAAATTTCTTGTTTCTGAATGGTCTTCAAAACAGCCTATGGAGAAGGATTCTCTGATAACACCAGGCTTTCCGCCATTTCCTATTCCCGATATTCTGATCAAGCATGCATAGCTCTAGAATAAATAATGGAAATAAGAGGGGATAGACCATGGCTTTTGGTAACGTCTTAATAATGCCTTTCACTGGATGTCGATACCGTTGAGCCTTCATCTAGGAATGCGAGCGCTAGACGGCAACATGAGAAGTTTGCTTTTTTCGACCGACGAAAAGAATTCCGTGATCGTGCCCTTACGACTGAGGCGGGTTATGGCGAACAAATCGCTAAAATTTTGACAAGATGGTTTAACAGGCATGCGTTGCCTGTTTAAAGGGAAATTCATTTGGTGGGCGTACCCGAAGAATTTTCACCCAATCAAGAGGCGAAAACTGAATTTTGAGTGCAGGTTCCCTAATGCTCCTAACAAGGGGAGATGATTCCATTCTATCATCCTTGCCCTTCCCCTTTGGTTTGGATTGGGACAAATTCTAAGAAATATTGGCGGGGGAGGAAGGTGTGTTCTTTGGCCAACTTAAACCCGGCTTGTTCCATGTCCTTGATGACTTGTTCTTTCGGAACAAGGTGGCGTTTTGAAAAGCCGAGTGTGCCTGATCGCTCATCGGCATAGTAGTCGATGATGACCACACGTCCGTTTGGCTTGAGGGCAGGCTTGGTGTTGGCCAGATAGTCGATCTGATCTTCCAGGTGATGATAGACAT
>DOFS01000631.1 GCA_003523945.1 Nitrospiraceae bacterium
TTTTTTTTTCATCCTCACGGGGTTTTCAAAAAAATACTCTGAGACCACCGCGAAAAATTCTGCCTCATTCGTGAGACCATAGGGATTGATGTCTGAATGCCCCTGCCGGATTTTGTCCATTTCAGTCTGGACCAGGTTGAGCCAGGGCCTAATGGCCCGGCTGGGTAAGGCAATCTCAGGAACTCCGTCCACCGTGCCATCCGATTTATCCAACAAATGGGTGAACTCATGGATACCCACATTTTGTCTGTGTGAGGGTTGTTGAAAACCTTGTAATAAATCCGGTTTGGATAAAATCATCATGCGGTTCATCGCCCCTGTTCCAACCATGCCTGAAATAGGGTGCTCTTGAGCTGATCCCATTTGATACCCCTCATCGAAGGATGTTGGATAAATCAGGATTTCCCGGATATGTTCCCATTCCCATCCAGGAAATCCAAATATAGGAATGATGGCGCTTGCCGCGACTAACACCCGAATGGTGTCATCGACCGATGTGTTGATGCCGGTAACTCGCTTTTCATGAAGAAAGATATGGACTTCTTCTCGAAAACGGGCTTGGTCGGGGGGTGAAAGCGCTTGATAGAAGGGGACTTTTTGTTCCAGAATTCTTTCCCACTCGTCAGGAAACGGAGCGTGACGAATAATTTCACGTTGTCGAATCTGACGAGTAAGAAAGTGGTATAACCAGACCCCGCCCATCGCGATTCCCAGAAGTCGTATGATGATGTCGAGTGGAGAAGGTTGTTTCGGCCAAAGGATGGCAAAGATGAGGAAACACACAATTCCGGTAAAGAGGATGGCCAGGATACGGGTGAGGTATTCTTGGGGGCGAGCCTTGTTTCCCTGATTGAATCCAGTCATATCTGTTTGCGATATCATGTCCAGACGACCCCAAATTTTTTCTTTACCTTACCAATTTTCGTGGCACTCTCGGTGCCAACCAAGAGATCTGTGAGAGGAGGTAAAATGGCCATGCAACTTTGGAAGGCCATGTCATTTTTTTCTGGATTTTATCCGTTTAGTTCATTGATTTGGCCAAGGAATCTTTCAAGATATCCGGGATTTGCCAAATAAGGGGGACTCTACCATGAAGTTAAAAGGCAAAGGGCGATGGGTTGTCTGGAGGAGGTTAGGGTTCTGTCTCGCGATTGTCGTCTGTGTGGCCGGCGGCGGGATAGCGGGGGCTCAAAAGTCACCTTTCTCCACCCCTCGCGAGGTGGTGGAACAGTGGTTTGAAGTATACCCGGGAAATATTGAACTGGCCGCTGAACTGACTACGACGGCCTTTAGGGAAGGTGTGTCCAAAGAAGAATGGATTGCCACCCGAGGCCCGTATCTTCGGGACCTGCAGTTGAAATATGTGCGTGCCAAGATAGCCCATGAGAAGATGGTGGGAGAAGAAGCCCATGTCATTGTCCATGCTCACATTGTCACGCTGATGGGTGATCAGCCGCAGGATGAGTTGTATGTCCTGCTGAAGACTCCTGAGGGCAGGTGGATGATCGATCAAGTGGAGGTGTATACGGAAACGTTTAATTCGGGTCCTTGAATCGGAAGGAGTCAGGAGCTCAACACAAGATGATGCAGCCATGTCCCGACTTGTCTTCTACCCAGCGATTTCTTTAATAACGTCCCAGGCAGAAATAATTCCCACCAGTTGACGATCTCCTTCCACCACGGGCAGTAAATAGACGGTTTTCGGGGTTTTCATGATCAAGGTTGCGCAGGCCAGTACGGAGTCATCCGGCCGGACACATGGAGGATGGGGGTTCATCACCTGAGTGACCCGGTTTGGTTTAAGTTCTCCGAGGCGTTCATGGAACTGTACAAGGTCCGGAGCAAAACGAACATCGGGAAGATCCCCTTGAGAAATGTAGGAAGGCATGGCCCGTTCAAGAATCTGCCAGAAATTCAGGGTTCCCAGTAATATCTTTTTCTCATCCACGACCGGAAAGGCTTGGAGGCGCAGATCAGCCATTTGGCGAAGGGCTTCCCCAATCGTACATTGCGGTGGAATAGTGTGGGCCTGCCGGATCATGATGTCCCGGGCGTTCATAAATACCTCATCCAAATGTAAACGGTGCTGATCAGTATTTGTAGGATCATCAGGGGAAAGGCAACTTTCAAAAATGGCAAAAATCGAAATGGCACGCCATTGCGTTCCGCAATCCCCGCCACAATCAAATTCGCGGAGGCTCCCACCAGCGTCCCATTCCCTCCTAAGCAAGCACCCAACGCTAATGCCCACCAGAGGGTTTCCGCCTGTTCAAGCGGAATGCCTGCCTGCTGAAAGACGGGGAGCATGCTTTTGATCATGGGGATCATGGTGGCCACAAAGGGTATATTATCCACAATAGCGGAAAGAATAGCCGAAACCCAAAGAATAGCCAGGGTCGTAACCGTGAAGTTTCCTGCGGTTAGACTCAATGTCCAATCTGCAACGGACTGTAAAAGTCCGGTATGTTCCACACCGGTGACGATAATGAACAAGCCGCAGAAAAAGAAAATGGTTATCCATTCCACTTGTCCGAACATGGTATGAACTTTATGACCTGCCTGTTCGTTGTCTAAGGAAAACGTGACGAGTAACAAGAGCAGGGCGGCGCCACCCAGAGCAATGGTGGCAGGTTCCATATGCCATGAATGGGCAAAGATGAACCCGAGAATGACCAGGCCAAAGACCAGGAGACAGTGTTTTAATAGACCAACATCCCGAATGGCTTCATATTCGTTAAAAGCCATAATGCGGGCTCGGTCTTCCGGTGATGCGAACATGGTTTTTCCATAAATAAACCAAAGCGGGATGAGTGTGGCACTAAAGGCCACAATGGCGACGGGAGTCAGGTGAATCACGAAATCATTAAACGTCAGGCTGGTGGCAGAGCCGATCATAATGTTCGGGGGATCACCAATCAGCGTAGCGGTGCCTCCTGTATTCGAGGCATTAATCTCTGCGAACAGCAGAGGATACGGATTGATTTTCAGCTCGTCAGCAATGAGCAAGGTCACAGGAGCGACTAATAGAACCGTCGTGACATTATCTAAAAATGCCGAGAGCACTGCGGTCACAATTGAAAGCATGACCAGAATGCCCCACGGACTGCCCTTGGCCGCTTTTGCGGCTTTGATCGCGAGAAATTGAAAGATGCCGCATTCTTTAGTGATTCCAACCAGGATCATCATGCCGATCAGTAGGCCGATGGTATTAAAGTCGATGCCTTGAATCGCTTGGTCCTGCGTGAGAACTCCTGTGCCAATAACGGCAGCGGCTCCCAAAAGCGCCACAATGGCCCGGTTAAAGCGTTCCGCGATAATGACGGCATAGGTCAATATTAAAATTGAGGTAGCCACCCAAAGTGGGGAAAATCCAAAGATCGTATGAATGGAGGTTTCGTGCATATTTTTAATTGCCCGTTTTCTAGTGTCAGGAATTCAGTCTTCCTCAGGGAGTCGGCGGCAGAATAGGGTTTGGTGTCGAGGTTCCTGATGTACCGATAGAAGAGGTTTGTTCCATCATGGAAGCTCTCTGTAAGGCTTCTAGACGGCTGGCAAAGCGATGGCCGGGCCGAATCTGCCCCAGCACTCCCAGGCCATCCAACGCCTTGGTCACGTGAGGCTGCATGCCCACGAAGAAGAGATGTTGGTGGTGGGCCTTGATGATATTCAACATATCTTCAACCGCCAAGGCCGCTGTGCCGTCAATGGCAGGGACTTTGGATAGATCCAAGACAACGCTAGAAAATTTATTAAAGCCCGGGACGGTTTCCAGGCGGCGGACCATCGTTTTGGCCGATCCAAAGCTCATGGGGCCGTCGACATGAATCAAGAGGATCTTGCCGTTGGCTTGCTCCAGAATCGTGGCTTCTTCCTGTAGAAGCGGGGTGCTGGGAGTGGGATTCGTCACGATGTGGAGATTAGCGAGTTCCAAATCCGCCATTCGCTTGACAAAAAACAGGCTGGCAAGGACCATTCCCACGGCCACTGCGGTGATGAGATCCACGAGCACGGTGGTCAGTAATACCACGGTCATGATAACCACATCGATGCGGGGGGCTTGCAGGACGTGACGCAGGAAGCGCCAGTCAATAATATCGATGCCAACTTTGAAAAGGATGCCGCCGAGAACGGCTAAGGGAATTTTTTCCGCCAAGGGGCCAAGTCCCAAAAGAACTGCCAACAAAATTATTGAGTGAAGCACGCCCGAGATCGGTGTCCGTCCTCCGGTTCGGATATTGGCCACCGACCGCATGGTGGCTCCGGCACCTGGGATGCCTCCAAATACACCGGCGACCATATTCCCTATGCCCTGGCCGATAAGTTCGCGGTCCGGGTCATGTTGGGTCCGGGTCATGTTATCGCAGACCAAGCTGGTTAACAGGCTGTCGATTGCTCCCAATATTGCCAGAATGGCGGCTGATTCCAGCACGATTTGGAAGGTGTCCCACGTGAGTGTTGGCATGAGGGGGGTGGGGAATCCCCGGGGAACCTCTCCGATGGTAGGGGCATCAGGAAGAAAAGTATAGGCGAGTGGGGTAACCACCAGAAGGGCCAATAAAGAAGGAGGCGCCACCTTCGCAATCCTACCGGGAGTCAAATACACAATGGCCAAAACCAGGACCCCTGAAAGAACGGCATCCCACACCGGGTTTCCATAAAATCCCGGAATAGACTTGAGGGTCGCGACTACACCCTCAGGGCTGGCAGCATGGCCTACCAGGGGGCCCAATTGCAAAATGAGAATGATACAGCCGATGCCGCTCATGAAACCGGAGACGACCGGATACGGGACCAACGCGATGTACTGTCCCACCCTGGAAAGTCCCAATAGGATTTGAAAAACACCACCAAGAATCACGGCCATCAGGGCCAAACCAGGATTGCCCATGAAGATTGTGACAATTCCAGCCATCACCACGGTCATGGGTCCGGTGGGACCGGAAACCTGAGCGGGGGTGCCTCCGAAGAGCGCGGCAAAAAATCCGACGAATATCGCCCCGTATAAACCGGCAATGGCTCCTAATCCAGAGGCGACGCCAAAAGCGAGTGCCAACGGTAGCGCCACGACAGCGGCGACCATCCCTCCATAAATATCGCCACGGAGGTTATTGAAATGTAACCCGTGAACAAGCCCCATAGGGCATATCCTTAGGATAAATGTCTGATGAAGGCTACCTGGGGGGCGATTTCACTCTAACCCATGGTCCTCCGTCAAGTGGCGGGGGCAGAGGGATATATGAAAAAATGACGAGGGAAAAATGAAAAGGATTGCAGGAAAAAGAAGAGATCGGACTAGACTGTAAATTTTGGTACAGGAGGGTCAGTGAAGAGGAATTAAAATTTCCAGTCCCCCCATCACATCATTTAATTTAAAGTCCCGTTTGGGACTGTCCTGGTGGGCATTATGGCAGTGGACGCAAGCCCGGCTCACGGCTCGATCAGGAAAAATAGCTTGATAATACGGCTGATTGTTTACTTGAATTTCCTGCTCAACCACTTCTCCAAATTCAACCACTTGTTCCAAAGCATTTCGTTCCTGGTCATTGTGAGGGGCATTCTCCGGATCCAATGGCCAAAGACTCATTAATCGGTAACGAAACGGTTTGCCACGGACTTGTAATCCACGAGAGGCTTCTTTAAAGAATTGTGCAGGCAAAGGCAATGTCCGTTCCTCCCGCCAGTTTTCCGTTGCGGTCACGATGAGCATGTCTTCCATCCGTTCCACGACATGTTGGGTATAAAAGGTCCGGTCTGCTTGAAGAACCGCACGTAAATAATCTGCGACCATTCGGATAGGAATGCCTTGTTGTGGTGAAAGTTGCCACCCGATGCCCACACCGATTCCCAAGGAAATGAGGATGGAGAATAGGAGTATGAAAAAAAACCTACGGGTCATTTGTTTAGGGAGATTGACTGCCTTTGCCCAGCCTTTTTTGAACAAAATTCACTCTAACAGGAGTTATACGAAACTATATCAAGAGATCCTTTAGACCTCCTACTTTTTTAATTTAAATTGTGGCTGAGATAATAGAATGATGGACGATTGATAAGCGTAGGAAGAGCATCAACCAGGAGAGATAGAAAAAAAGCGGTAGAGGATTTGGCGGATTTAATCCAAACCCAACCGATTCATCAATGCAATGACTATGATAGTCAAAATTGCAATAAGAGGAACATGTTCCATGTTAGAACCTCGAAAGAACCGCCCATGTGATTAGTAAGATAAGAGTAAAACCTTCCATTGTGACCATTCTCCCTATATTTTTTTGATCTTGTGGTACTGATTGAGCAAGGTAAATGCCAAAATGATTGATGGTATGTCTGTTGAATTTATTTAGCTATTTCATAGGCTTACATATATCAAAAGAAAATGGATCTATCCTCAACTATGGAAACGTGCGAATTTCTATAGTAAAGACTGTGCGTAATCGCTCGAATTAGGGAGCTAATCGATACAATTGGATGGGAAGAACAAAAACAAGATCGGTTATCAGTGGAGTAGGGGTAAGACCGTCCAGAGCATTGGTAAGAAAAAAAG
>DOFS01000371.1 GCA_003523945.1 Nitrospiraceae bacterium
ATACGGTTTTCCCCTATGCGGACCGGCGAAGGATTGGTTGAAAAGCCCAGCGCGAGGTCACCTGCTTTCTTCTTACTTGTTCCTGTCGGTGCCTTGTTCGCCGGCGCCATTCCTGATCCTGTCATGGTCTTGTCCTTACCCATATCCATATCCATATCCATCTTGCCCATGTGCGCCTGCTCCATTTTGATACCTCCCATCCCCAGCGCGCCCATCATGTTCGAACTTGCCATGAGCTTGCTTTCCGAATCCAGGAGAAACGTGCCGGACGTGGCGATCCGTTCGTCCAAGGCCAGACCCTCAACGATTTCATAGTAGCCGCCTACTTTCGGGCCAAGGGTCACTTTCCGTGGTTCAAACATGCCTTCTCCCCGGACCACATAGACGACCTGTCGGGTACCGGAATCGAGCACCGCTTCTTCAGAAACCACAAGCTTACTTCCGCGATTCACCTGAATCTGAACGGTCCCATACATGTCCGGTTTCAGACGCAGCTTCGGGTTCTTGAACACCAGCCGAACGGTATTGGTGCGGACCTCCGGGTTGAGGTAGGGATAGATAAAGGTAATCTCCCCTTGAAAGGTTTCTCCAGGATAGGCGGCCAGGGTCAGGATTCCCTCTTGTCCTACTTGGACGAAGGGCATTTCATACTCAAACACTTCAGCCTGCACCCACACGGTAGAAAGGTCGGCAATCGCATAGAGAGTCATCTCGGGTTTCACCAATGTGCCTTTAAACACCTTCTTGTCGATAACGTACCCGGCGACAGGGGAATAGATCGTCACATAGGTCTGCGGCTTGCCACGACCATCCAACTCATCGATCTGCGCATCCTTTAATGTCCAATGTCGGAGACGGTCGCGCGCGGACTGGACCATTTGTGCCGTCTGATGTCGTGTTTCCAGAAGAGGGCTGTCCTGAATCTGCGCGTTGGCCTTCATCGCTAGCAGATATTCCTCCTGCGCCGACACGAGTTCCTGGCTGTAGAGGGTAAACAAGGGCTGACCTTTTTTAACAAGTTGCCCGGTGGTATCCACAAAGAGATCTTCCACCCAACCTGAAATGCGAAGATTGATATGGGTGAGACGTTGTTCGTCATAGTCCACTTTCCCCACGGCACGGATGACCGTCTGGAGCGGGCGCATGCTCACCAGGGCTGTGGTGACGCCAATCAATTGTTGCCGTGCCGGAGTCACCATGGCATAGGCCTGGCTGGATTCCATCTCCAGGGAAGAATGGCCGCTCATGGTTCCCATATCCTGCATGGGTTGTTCGATATGCTTTGCCTCGTTCGTGGTCATTCCCGCTGATTGGAAGTAGGGCCACCAGGATTCTTTGAAAAAGTACAGGCTTGCCACCAGAATACAGAGCAATACTCCGAGAATGATCCAGCGTGGTCGTGATGTGTGCGTGAGCATCGTGCCTCTCCTTCTTACAAGTCCGCGCCGAGCACGCGTTCAAGTTTGGCGACTTGCTGTTCCCGGTTCACGAGCGCCCGAATATATTCAAGCCGAAAGGTGATGAGCGCGCGTTCCGCATCGATCAGATCTAAAAAATCCGTGCGATCAGTCCGATAGCCCGCATGGGCGGCTTGGAGAACCTGCTGTGCCTGCGGAAGGACGGTGGTGCGATAAAGTTCCAGAACCTCTTGAGTGGCCTGAATTTGCACCACCAGATCCTTGACCTGAAAGCGCGTGAGAGTGACAAGGGTCTGTTGCTTGGCTTGTGCGGATCGGACCTGCGCCGCCGCTTCCCGCACACCTGCGTCATACTTCGGTTTGGTCCAGAACGCGAAGGGTATGTTCACCATCACATTCCCGCCAAATCCGTCGTTGGTGTTGTAGTTTTGCCAGCGCTGGAGTTCCACCCGAAGGTGAGGGTAGTACTGCAATTTGGCCAGTTGTGTGGCCGACTGAAATCGATTCACTGCCAGATCAGCTTCTTGAAGTTCCGGGCGGAGTCGAAGCGCGTGTTCCTGGAGTTCTTCAAGCGAGCGTGTCAGCGGTTGAGGATGTGGGGCTCGCGGGATTCCAAGCGGAGCATGGGAATCACGATCCAGAATGGTATTGAGCTGAGCTTGAGCGGTTTCCCGTCGTTGATTGAGGACGGGTAATTGTTGGGAAATTTTCGACAGCTCTACTTGAGCGCGCAGGACGTCCACCTGTGTTCGGGTTCCCACTCCGTATTTGGCATTGGCAATATCAAAGAACTGCCTGAGCAATTTTTGCTGTTCATGATGGACCTCAATGGCTTTGTGGGCGAACAACAGCTCAAAAAAGGCCATTTTGACCGCAGCGGTAATCTCGCGAATTTTGGCGGCCACGCGTTGTTCCGCCTGGTCGGCTTCCCGTGTCGCCACCTCGGCTTTCTTCGAAAGCAACCCCGGGAAAGGAAATTGTTGCGCAACCCCGTAGATAACCGTTTGTGTTTTGGTGACATTCAGCGAGTCAGGCGTATTCCACAACTGAACCTTTAATTCGGGGTCGGTCAGGGCTCCCACCTGAGGGGCGCGCTCCTTCATGGCCAGGACCTGCTCGTGTGTCGCCGCGATCTCAGGATTCTGTTGAATCGCTTCCTGGATCAGGGGCAAGAGTTCCAAGGCCGGTTCAGTCGTGTCTGTTGGTTGGGCCGGGAGTGGACCTGGCAAACCAAGCCATACCATACCGAATGCCACTATCACCACGTATCTTGAAATAATCTGGTGCATGGTTGACTCCGCTTGTTATGTAGCGACCATAGACCTCTTACCGATTCTGCCTCGTACCCAAAGAAGCAGGAAGGAGAAAATGGTCCTGTCGATCAGGCCTGATGATGTCAGACCGGGATCAGTGAGGTCGTGAATTCAGGGAATTGGTGATGAACGGAGAACGGGGAGGGGATCAAATACGGAAAACCGAGATGAGGAGGAGAAGGTCTTTTGGCACCGCCACATGGCCGGTACCGGGCGGAAAGATTAAATTTCTGGAGGAGGGGACAAGGTCAGGGAAAAGCAGGGCCATTTCGCCAATGAAGGGGGCATGAGCCTGGCTGTTTGAAGGAGTATCGAGACTCGATTGGACCGCGAGGGTTTTAAACCCGTCACAGAACTGAGTAACAGGCTCTTCCCCCGGCATGGTGCAATCACTCACTTGAGTCACCGGCATGTTGGCAAAGACCGGCACCACGCAGGCATAGGCATTAAAGCTGAACGCGAGGAACAGACCAATCAGGAAGTGGGCTAATAGTTTTGGGAAGGACCTCATCAGAGTGATCCTACTCTTAAAATTCTTCTCAGTAAATAGCGTTTCTAGCAAGCAGCCGTTGGGTATGCTGCTTGGGTGCAACCCGAATTCATGGGGTCGAATGATCGTAAACGCCATTTTTGATACTCTTTTTATAGAAGACGATATATGAAGATTTCATCGAATAACCTTGAGAAGCAAAAACGCAAGTCATTACTGACCGAACTTGGATTCAGGATCAAGGAAACGGAAAGCTCTTCTGGATGAAGACGGGACAGGGCAGCTAATACGGAATCAGGGGGTCTCTGGTAAAGAAAGGCAATATTTCTAAGGCCTTGTAACGGTAACCTTTCCCCAACCACATTACTGTTTCGGATTGGTAGTCGGAAGAGATTAACTGAAATAGTCGCCATCCGATGATCTTACAGGCAGTTTTTTATCGGGTCGCGTTTTAATGTTTGCTTTTGGCGGTGAGTTCAACTGGTCGCTGCAACACAGGCCTGAAATTTCTCCGCTGGGGTTTCGTATTCTAATGTTTTTCTCGGGCGTTCGTTGAACTGCTGAGCCACTTTATTCAGCTGAGCTTGCGTATACAGGGATAAATCAGTTCCTTTGGGAAAGTACTGCCTGAGCAGGCGGTTCGTATTCTCATTGGATCCACGCTGCCATGGGCTCTTTGGGTCACAAAAGTACACCGCAATATCGGTCGCGAGAGTGAATTGGCGATGATTCGCCATCTCGGTGCCTCGGTCCCACGTCAAGGATTGATACAGCTCGGTGGGGAGGCGCTGGGCATGCGCCGCCACAGTTTCCGTATTCTTTTTTTCTATTTTGGCCAACATAACATATCGTGACTGGCGTTCGACCAACGTCGCAATCTAGCTGTTGTGGGTTCCGCCAATGAGATCGCCTTCCCAATGCCCGGGGACTGCACGATCTTCGACAGAGGCGGGCCGTTCACGAATCGAGACGGCATGCGTGATTTTCCCCAGGCCTTGTCGCTTTAGACTTGAAGCCCCCGATCGGCGAATGGCTCGTTTGGTTCGGAGACAGGCCTGCAGCTCCTTTTTCAAGACGCCTCTGGCCTGAATAAACAGGCTGCGATAGATGGTTTCGTGGGACACGCGTTTGTGTTCTCGCGCAGGGTATTGTCTCTTCAACCACCCGGCGATTTGCTGGGGCGACCACTGCTGGTTGAGCTTGGCCGCGACGACCTGAGCTAAGAAGCGATGCTGAGCAAGCTTGCACTGTTTGGGCCGGTGCGCTCGATCCCAGGTGGCGTGGTCTGCCGCCGACGCCCGATAGCCATCATATCCCCCATTGCGATGGAGTTCACGACTGATCGTTGAGGGAGGGCGTTCCAATCGAAGAGCAATAGAGCGAATGGACTGATGGCTGGCTAACCCACGGGAAATCTCTTCGCGTTCCCACAGGCTCAGGGCGAATCGTGATCTGTTCTCTTGGGAGGACGAATACCACCGCTGGGCTCAAGAATAGAGGAGGACTGCCGCTCAAAGAGGCGGCCAATCGACCTCATGGATTCGCCACGCTGCCATCGATTCCAAATGTCCGCCCGTTGTTCCGCGCTATAATAGATTCGGGTTCGTTGTTTCATCGCCACACTCCATCTCTAGAAGGTAAGATAAAGTGTGGCGTTGATCAATTGAACTTACAGTCGCTTACGGCCACAAGCGGACAGAATTAATGTACTACGATTTACGTCCATATTGCCCGTAGTTGAATCGACTTCCACTCATGTTTGCTTGTAACGCGGCTCCGGCTAAGTCAGGGAATAAAGCGGCGTTGTTGATTCCCATCAGATTCAGGTCATGAATCGCCGTCCCGGCCTCCTGACCAGGAATGACGAACTTCTCTAACCGGCTGCCGAGATTGCGACTCACTAGGTATCTTTCCAAATCGACATGCACATCATGCATGAGGTATGTGAATAATCCCTGCTGCGCATGAAGCCTAGCATTTCTGAATTCGGGCGTATCTAAGAGTCGAAATTCGTCCTCGACGAAGATGTCATCGTGGCATGACAGAGCCCATATTACGAATGGCTCGTTGGGGATTGCCATCGGACCACCCAACCCCGCCACTGCACTCTCAAAGCTGGTGGCGCAGAAATTTTTAGCTCCATCTACTCCGTACTTCTCAGCCGTAGACAGACGCACCTCGTCTGCCGCTATCTTGAAGGTATCAATGGCCGCGAAATACGCGGCAATATACGGGCTTCGCGTCCAGTCCAGAATTGGTGTGGTGAGTCCGTGATGCCTTCCCAGCGCAAGCCAGGTGTCAATATCTTCCTTAGGTGGAAGTTGGACTTCCGGAAGTCGCCGAGCAAAGTGCATAAAGGGGCTAAGGTAACGAATTCGAAACTTTTCGAGCGCGCCTTCGGAAAACATCTCACTTATTTTTCGTTCCGGGTTGCCTTTCTTTTGTCGACCAAGCCAACGCTCGAATTCCGATGCAAGGTTCCAGTCTGCGTTCCCGTGGCCGCGATATATATGACCACCGATATACCGTCCTTCGTCGATGCGAAGTTCTGCAATAAAGTCGTCCCACGTCTCGCATTCTGTTATGGCGACCCCTGTTTCCGGGTCAGGATTTCTTTTGACGCTCATTTGCTATTACCGTAAAAGCCATCAGTGGAATCAGATAAGAAAATCGATCCATATCGTTCGTCAACAAAAAAACGCGGAAAGGCTGAAGCCTTGATTCGTCAACGCCTGAAAGTCCGCTTTGGGTTGCGGTTTCAACCGGTCGTTGCAACATCTCCCACCTCGATCATAATTATAACTCCACTGAAAAAGTAGGGCTATTATTATGATTCCTTTACCTCAAATCGGACACGCGTCCACCCCTTGGAATGAAGGCAAACTCATTGGGCATAAACCTCCGTTAAAACAACGTGAGATATGGGCTATCCGAATCAGACTTCAGCTAAAGACAGAAACAAGAGAGTTGGCAATGTTTAACCTGGCGATAGACAGTAAATTACGTAGTTGCGATCTCGTGAAACTCAAGGTAAGAGATGTCCATTATGGCAATAGTATTGCTTCTAGAGCCATGGTTCTGCAGCAGAAAATACAACAGCCCGTTTAATTCGAAATCACTGAACAAACCAGAGACGCCCTAAAAACCTGGATATGCCACAATCAATTTTGTCCAGAAGACTATCCTTTTCCTAGTCGCATCACTTGTTCAAATCATATTTCAACCCGACAGTATACCCGTATAGTTCACAAGTGGATCGAGATGATCGGCCTCGATACATTGCTTTATGGCACTCATTCATTGAGAAGAACGAAAGCGACTCTCATCTATAGGAGACTTAAAAATCTTCGCGCCGTTCAGCTGCTGTTAGGGCACCCAAAATTAGAAAGCACGGTTCGTTATCTTGGCATCTGGGTGGACGACGCTTTAGAAATGGCGGAACAGACAGAAGTTTGTTCAAGGCTCATGCTGGCGACCTTGTTAACAAAGTGCTATGCGGCCATAAGCGGACAGTTTGATGGAGTACAGTTGTAGATCAGTAACGCAGTTTTTATTATTTCCAAGTGAATCGCTTGTTAACTTTTAATATGCTCCCTGCGAATAAGTAAGCTCATAGCTATGTGAGTAGATTTCAAATATGAGACCGAAGGGGTCTTCTACATAAACCATTCTGTAGGGCTTTGCACCAGGATAATACTCTCGAATTGGCATTCTCTGCTTGCCACCATTAGCCACTATTTTATCTACAAGTCCCTCTACGTCAGGATCCTGGACACAAAAATGAAATGTACTTGTCTTCCAGTATTCGAAATCTTTAGGCTTTTCGTTGTTTTTAAACTCGAACATTTCTATCCCAATTTTATCACCTGTAGACATATGAGCGATTTTGAATGAGCCCCAACCAGTTCCAAATACATCAACACACATTTGTCCTATTGGTGTATCCGACTCCTCGTTGATAACGGTTGGTTTCATGATTAGATACCAATCCATAACCTTGCTATAAAACTCAACGGCCTTCTCTACATCGGGAACGGAAATTCCAATATGCGAAAATGTTCTTGGATAGTTACTCATAGCATTTCTCCTTTATGAATCCTAAATTTTTATATAAGAGTATTTGTGTATAGGTTTACCCTATACATGTAAGAAATGCCGTTTCAAACGTTTTTTACATTCTAGTATCATTTCAATTTAAATAACTACTTGAATGTAACTTGTAAGTGCAACAGTTAATAGTGTGGTGGGTGTTGTAAGGTTCCCCAGAGGTGGCCCCAAGAATCTG
>DOFS01000544.1 GCA_003523945.1 Nitrospiraceae bacterium
GCCTGCTGAGGCAAGCAGAGTCAGTCATGTAACCAGGGAGGTGTCGTGTTTGGAGGCGGGTCCTCAGGCGGGTGCGCAGGCAGAAGTGTGGGGCTCAAGGCGTGCGAATCCCGGTATCTTAACCGGGATCCTGACCGGTTTGAAACATGGTCTCCAGCCGCTGGACTTCTTCTTTACGGCGGTAGCGTTCCTCCACCAGCATGGAGATCACGGAATTCCAAAATGAGACTTCAGCCTGTGAACCATCGGTCAACCGTTGGTCTCTCCATTCCGTGGCGAAGCGGGTATACACTCGAATTTCGCAGTCGTTAAAGGTTCTCAGTGATTCAAGCAGTTCGTCTTCAGCATTCATAAGTCAACCGGCCTTCCTGAATTTGGAGCAGTGAATGTTGATTGGTGGTTACAGCGAACATGTGAATGTGTATCGGCGGTTCTCCGGTCGTTCCTTAGTGTGGGGCCGATTCTTGAGAGGGAAAAATTCATGAAAAAAATGATTTCTGGTTTTGGAACCTGTCAGCGGTGGATTGGGATTGGTCTGCTCTGGGGCACGCTCTTCCTCTTCGGTTGTGGAGAAGACGCTCGGCAACTGTTTGAGACGGCCAAGTTTGAAGAGCAACAGCATAATCGCGCCCATGCACAGGAACTGTACGAACAAATTATTCAGCAACATCCTGAGAGTGAATTTGCCGAAAAAGCCCGGCAGCGTTTAGCGGCATGGAAGACAGAGAATCCTGAAGAGGGAAAGTGAAGGGCGTGAAATCGTCAGAAGTTGTGTTCCGGATCCACGCCGGTTCGATACATATATTCTAATCGCTTAATATCCTGATCCCGCCGCATTCGTTCATCAATACACAGGTTCACGACGGTATTCCAAAAGCCGGCTTCGGCAATTGAGCCGGCTTCCATCCGTTGATCGCGGAATTCGCTGGAAAAGCAGGTGTAGTGCTGCAAATCACTGTCGTCGAATTCACGAAGGAAGGCCGTCAAATCTTCCGGATTCGGCATGGGTTCAGGACTCTGGCTCATCGTATACTCCCTTCTGGCCAATATATCGGTGCGGGTCCCCTGAATTCTTGAGGTTTGCGGTGGAATTTTTTCCCGAAGTGGAGGAGGATTCTGTCCTCGAAAAATCCGGCCAGAGGAGAAAAAATATGGTCATTCTGTACCATTATGGTGCGGTCGTGCCTGCTCTGCGAAGATTCCTGGCGCTTGCGACAGGATGGTGGAGACTCAACCGTATGAGACAAGTAGGAGGGGGTCAGCGAACGTCCCGAAAAAAAGCCGGAGCAAAAGTCGGTAGTCCGAATTCCACGTGCAGGATGATCATGAGGACGCGGATGAAACTTCGCCAAACACCCATTTTGACAAATTTTCGGGAATCGGTGACGACGGTTAACGGCAAAAGTCGGGGAGTCGTCTGTGTCAGGAGGACCTGCCCAAAGGCGACATCCTCCAGAACCGGTTGCGAGGGAAATCCTCCTAATTGGGAGAATAGGCCTTGTCTCACAAATAACGCCTGGTCACCATAGATGATATGGGAATGTGTGCATCGGAGATTATCCAACCAGGAAATCATTCGTAACCGCCAATCCTTTCCGGAGAACCGGTGGCGGAACCCTCCCGCTTGAGTCGCGGAGTCTGATGCGAGCTGGTGTAAATACTGGAAGGCGTCACGAGGGAGCTGAGTATCGGCATGCAGAAACAGGAGCCAATCATTCGGGGCGGCTTGTTGCTGACTCACGAATCGGGCGCCCGCATTCATTTGTAATGCGCGTCCTTTAGGGGCTGTGACACACGAAATTTGTGGCTCCTGGTGCAGGATCTCAAGGGTGCGATCGGTACTACCTCCATCCACCACGATGACCCGGTAGGGTGCAGATTGGGAAACCACTGATTTGATGGTGTGCGGGAGGGCCAATTCTTCGTTGTAGGCGGGAATGATAACCCAAATCATCAGGCTCTCCGGTGAGTGGCGTTTAGTTCGTCACCTCAAGACCGTTTCGTAGAAAAGGCCTCTCCTGAGAATGTTCCCGTAGCCACATGGGAAGACCGCGTAGAAAGTCCCCCCAATATTCATGAGGATCTTCCCGGATAGAATGGAAAGAGTCCTGGGCCGAAAACAGAAGGTCTTTTCCCAAGTCCAAATATGCCGGAGCCAGTTCCCGCAGATGGTCAATGGAGGTCTGACCCTTGTCCACCATCCGACTCAATGTCCGAAGTCCAAAGCCATGATGGGCCTCTTCTTGTTGGAGAAGGATTTGACGCAATTTTCGAAATGGAGCGTTTCGTTTAACCAAACCCGTTTCCAGTCTTTGTAAAATGGCCTGGCCCAGCCCCTCCAAAATAATTTGCTCCGCTAAAAGAGATTCCGCCAGATCCCGACGGGCCAGAGCAGACAGAAGGAGCCGGCGGTACTGATTCATCTGGTGGGAAATGACGAGAGATTGAGGAGCCCGTGGTGCCAGCCATCGAATCGCCCACTGAAAGATCAACGCATGTCGCCCCTCCTGCCTGGCCTGTCCCGCGAGAAACCTTTGCATGCCGGGCTCCGCGACCAGGGCGGCCTGGGCTTTGGCGCAATCGTGGGCCAAGTGTTCCCCCAGGGCCATGAATTGGAGCAACTGCGCCAGATAAAGATGTTCGCCGGGTTTCACCAGCATGACAAATTTTTCTCCCGAAAATGTTGCTCGACAAAGCTTAACTGGAAATGAACGCTCTGTTAAGACCCTTCCCATCCGGTCCAGTCATTTCGCTCCTGTATCTCAGGAACGGCTTGTTCGTTCTTTATTTATTAGTGCCTCTTTGGAGCCTGTTGGGCGTTCCGGTCTCAGACCACGATTTGAGTCGGAGTGTTGGGGAGGCAACCGGGAGGAGATGAGAGTAAACCTCAAGGGGGTTTTTCAGTGTAAGAGAGGTGGGACTCCATTCAGGCTCCAGTCATAATCAAGAAATTCAATTGTGTATGCGTTCTGGCGTAAATCGTTTGCCAGGTCCGGATCTGCCACAAATTGTGCGACATAGCCCGGCAGTGAACCGGAATGATTGATGAAATCCCCAGAAAACCAATCAAAGATCTTCGAAAGAAAAGCGATGTGGCGTTGTCGGTCGAACCGGTTGCGGGTGGGATCGTTGATGAACTGTTGCGCGCTTGCTGTCAGTTGTTGATCAAGGGACTCCTGGGTGTAAGCTGCCGGTTGGAGTTTTGGACAGGATTGCGAGGCGCAGACAATGGCGAAATGAATACGGGGCTCCTTGAAGTCGGGAATCAAGAGGTGCTGTTCCAAATCATACAAATTGAGCAGTTCCCCACCTACCACATATTCCCGGCTAATGAAAAAGGTATAGCGTCCCGCCATGGTTGCCGGAGAATAGCCATCGATGATGCCTTGAATGGTCAAGGCATTATAGGCATTGATCCAAAAAGCCAAGCGATGATTGGGAGTGGGAAGTTGCTGGGGAGCGATTTGTTGAAGAAGATTGATGTAACTTTTGAAGTTAAAATCGTTGGCGAATGCGGGATAGTCCACCACGCCGTCTTTCACGTTCCTGGCCAACGCTTGGTCAAAATTTTCGTGGGTAAACGTTGCCGGAGAAATAGGGTGAGAAGGAGTAAACGTACTGGGAATGGTTGAGCATCCCATGGACAGGGGCAAGGAAATGATAAACATTAGGGGCAATTTCATAGGGCTAGCACCTCGTGTGGCCCCTTCCATGATGGTGGGAAGGCAAGTTCCTAGATAATGGCAACGATCACCTCTTGCAGGCCCGACGCTCCGTCGGGAAATGGGGGATGTTCCTGCGCGGATTGTTGTGCGCCTGTTCCATCAGTGGCCCGGGCCAGAATACGGTGGTCACCCGGCTGTTGCGGTTCCCATGAATAATTCCACATGACCCAGGAGTAGGGTGAAAGCGGCGGGGCCAGGGTTGCGGCTGACCAGGATTCCCCTCCATCCGTGCTGATGTCCACCCGATGAATGCCCCGGGACCCTGCAAAGGCAAAGCCCTGCATGGTGAATGGTTTCCGGGCAGGCAGGGTGTCTCCGGTTTGCGGGTTCATGATCCAGGACTTGGTTTTGATAATGGCCTCATCCGACCAGTCTTGACGCTGGTAATAGCCCCTGTAATCCGTGGAAACCAGTTCAATCCCCGTGAGCCACTGAACATGCTTCATGCCGTAATGTCCCGGTACGATCATTCTGGCCGGAAATCCATGTCCTAACGGAAGGGGCACGCCATTCATGCGATAGGCAACCATGATGTCATCCCTCATGGCCCGTTCTATAGTGAGGCTGTCAGAGTATCCATCAGCGGCATGAAAGACCGCGTTTTGGGTTTGGGAGGTGACCCCGGCCTTGTCCAGGAGCGATTTGAGCCGGACTCCATGCCATTCAGCCGTGCCAATCGCTTCTCCCGCCACACCATTGCCGACACATTCCAATGTGACAATTTCTGTACTCGCTGGTTGTGCGAGGAGATCCGGATAGGTGAGGGTGAACGGTGACCTGATCGTACCTCGAATCGACAGTGCCCACCGGTCAGCGGGGACATACGGTGGGGTACGGTAGGAGGTGATATAGAATTCTTCGTTTGGTGTAATCGGACTCGTGGTTCGTTTGGTGGAACCGAACAGTTGGCTC
>DOFS01000391.1 GCA_003523945.1 Nitrospiraceae bacterium
CCAGGCGTGACTTCCAGGCGTTTGTCCGGGAGGCCCATCGCCGTGGATTACGGGTGATTACAGAATTAGTGGTCAATCACACCTCAGACCAACACCCCTGGTTTCAGCGCGCACGGAAAGCTCCCCCCGGCAGTAAATGGCGGAATTGGTACGTCTGGAGTGAGACCCCTGAACTGTATTCCGATACCCGCATTATTTTCAAAGATACCGAACATTCAAACTGGTCCTGGGATCCCGTGGCCAAAGCGTATTTCTGGCATCGTTTTTTTTCTCATCAGCCGGACCTGAATTACGACAACCCCGAGGTGCGAAAGGCAATCTTTGGGGTCCTGGATTTCTGGCTGGAATTGGGTGTGGACGGCTTGCGATTGGATGCCGTGCCTTATCTCTTTGAGCGGGAAGGGACCAATTGCGAAAACCTCCCGGAAACCCATGCGTTTCTCAAAACGCTGAGGACACACGTCGATAAAAAATTCAAAAACCGGTTTTTTCTCGCGGAAGCCAATCAATGGCCGGAAGACGCCGCAGCCTATTTCGGGCAGGGCGATGAATGCCACATGAACTTCCATTTTCCCTTGATGCCCCGCCTATTCATGTCGATGCAAATGGAAGATCGCTTTCCCATCATCGACATTTTGGACCAGACTCCTGCGATTCCGGAATCCTGCCAATGGGGGCTCTTTTTGCGCAATCACGACGAACTCACCCTGGAGATGGTGACGGATGAAGAACGGGATTACATGTACCGGGTCTTTGCCCATGACAAGCAGGCCAGGATCAATTTGGGGATCCGTCGACGCTTGACCCCGCTCCTCGGGAATGACCGTAAAAAAATTGAACTGATGTACAGCCTGTTATTTTCGATGCCGGGGACTCCATGCATTTATTACGGGGAAGAGATCGGGATGGGCGACAATTTTTATTTAGGCGACCGGAACGGGGTCCGCACTCCCATGCAATGGAGTGCCGACCGCAATGCCGGATTTTCCTATGGCAATCCGCAAAAACTCTACCTGCCAATTATTATTGACCCTGAATATCATTACGAAGCCGTCAATGTCGAACTGCAACAAAATAACGCGCAATCCCCTCTCTGGTGGATGAAGCGCATCGTCTCCTTGCGGAAACGCTATAAGGTCTTCGGCCGTGGATCCATTGAGTTTCTCCATCCCTCCAATCGGAAAGTCCTGGTTTTCCTCCGGCGTTATCAGGACGAAACAATCCTGGTCGCCGTAAACTTATCCCGCCATGCCCAATGGGTCGAACTCGACCTCGCGGAATTCAAAGGACGACGTCCCATGACCTTGTTCGGACGGAGTAAATTTCCGGCCATCGGCGATTTGCCTTATCTGCTCACCCTGAGCGGGCACGCGTTTTACTGGTTTGCCCTGGAACCGGTTGAATCAAAACAACTCGAGTCCCAGGGGAAGACCGAACAGGGCTTACCAACCATTACCATCCCAAAAGATTGGGATAACCTCATCCATAAACGGGAAAAAGTCAAACTTGAAAATGTGTTACCTCAATACCTGCAAGGCCGCCGGTGGTTTGGGGGCAAAGCCCGCACCATGCAATTCGTGGAAATCACGGAAGCGATCCCCCTTCCGCAAGAGGATCCCTTGGCCGTCCTCGCCCTCATTCATGTGGAATACACCGAAGGAGAACCGGAGACATACCTTCTGCCCTTGAAGTATCTCCCGGCCGAACATATGGCCCCACTGTTGGATTCTCCGGCTGCTATTGCACGGGTGCGAGTCAAAATGAAAGACGGTGACCAGGAAGGCCTTCTCATCGATGCCATGTGGGATCGGGAGTTTCAAAAAATGCTATTGGACAGTATTTCCCGAAATCGCCGATTTACCGGTCCGGTGGGCGATTTGGTCACCCAAGCCACAAAAATTTTCCGGCGGCAGCTTCAGAAAGAGGTTCCGACGCTGGAACCCACCTTGCTCAAAGGTGAGCAAAGCAACTCCTCGGTTTTATTTGGACATGACTTCATCCTCAAGCTCTACCGACGGGCCGAAGTCGGCGTGAATCCTGACTTTGAAATCGGACGATTTTTAACGAACAAAGGATTTCCGCACATCGCGCCCCTGGCTGGAGCCATCGAATATCAACGGGATAATGGCGATCTCCTGACGTTTGGCATCTTACAGAAATTCATGCAAAATGAAGGAGACGCCTGGAAATTCACGTTGGATGAACTGAGTCGATACCTGGAAGAAGCGCTCACCCACTCGACAGCCATCACCGACTCGTCTATTCCTCAGAAATCTCTCATGGCCATGGTAGACGAAGAGATTCCAACAGGCGCCCGCGAATGGATTGGCCCCTATCTGGAAGAAGCGCGGTTGTTGGGCCTTCGAACAGGAGAACTGCATGCTGCGCTCGCCTCCGACTCTGATGATTCCGAATTTAAACCGGAACCATTTACGGATTTTTACCGGCGGGGCTTGTATCAGAGCATGTTGGGCACGGTGAACATGAACTTTCCCCTTCTTCGCACCCAGGTCAAAGGGCTCCAGGAACCCGTGCAATCACTGGCAAAACACGTGCTGGAAGGAGAAGGCCGCCTACGCAAACGTCTCTTAAACATACGGGACCGCAAACTCACGTGCACCCGCATCCGATGCCACGGCGACTACCATCTCGGTCAGGTGCTCTATACCGGAAAAGATTTCATCATTATAGACTTTGAAGGCGAACCCGCCAGACCATTGAATGTCAGACGACTCAAGGAATCTCCGTTGCGCGACGTCGCGGGCATGTTGCGATCCTTTCATTATGCGGCGCTTGCCTCTTCAATCGGATTGGTCGAGGGTGTTCGACCGGAAGACTTTTCTTTACTCGAACCTTGGGCCCGCTACTGGCAACGATGGGTCAGCGTCAGCTATCTCAAAGCGTATTTGTCAATCAAGGAAGTCCGTGACATTCTGCCCCCGTCCTCCGACGATATTCAAATTTTGCTGAATGGCTATTTACTCCAAAAAGCGATCTATGAACTCGGCTATGAACTCAATAACCGGCCCGATTGGGTGCGTATCCCCCTGGACGGCATTCTCCAAATTTTAGAAGTTGACTGATATTCCGGAAACCCTAGCTTAAACCGGACGTCTGGCTAACACCAGACAATGGTTTAAATACATCAGAACTTCCTGACGGGGGACAAACTCACACCATCCTCTACACGAGTAGTCAAAAAGCCAATCACCAAGGAGTGCTCATGTCCAACATGCCTAAATCGTTACAAACCCTGATCATTGAACATGTCGAACCGGAACTGGATGCGGGACGCTATCCGGTCAAACGGATCGTCGGGGAGATCCTGGAAGTCACAGCTGACGTTTTCAAAGAGGGACACGACACCATTGGAGCCGTCCTTCGTTACAAAATGCTGGGGCAGAAGGAGTGGTCGGAAACCCCGATGCATCATGTTGATAATGACCGGTGGGCTGGATCATTTTCGCTCTCGGAAAATACCCGATATCTCTATTCAGTGGGGGCCTATGTCAAAAGTTTTGAGACCTGGCGAATTGAACTGACCAAGAAACACGGGGTACTTCCGGACCTGTCCAGTGAATTATTGGAAGGAGAGGCGCAAGTCAAAGAGGCCATGACCAGAGCCAAAGGTCCAGATAAATCCGCGCTGAAAGTTTGGTTGGAAAAATGGAGGTCTGCTCCAGACCAGGAGTCCCGAATTGTGATCGCCCTGGATCCCAATGTCGCCACCCTCGTTGACCGGCACGAACAGCGGGCTGCCTGGTCTATCTATGGGAGGGAATTAGAAGTGATCGTCGACCGTGAGCGCGCCCGGTATGGCGCCTGGTATGAAATCTTTCCGCGGTCAGAAGGAACCGAGCCTGGAAAAGGGGGAACGTTCAAGGATTGCGAACAACGCCTACCGGCTATCCGGGATATGGGATTCGATGTGCTCTATCTCACGCCGATTCACCCCATCGGAGAAACTAATCGCAAGGGCCGCAACAATAGCTTGAAGGCCAAACCTGGCGATCCGGGTAGTCCCTGGGCCATCGGAAGTCGACATGGCGGGCATGATGCCGTCGAGCCGGCTCTCGGGACAATGAAAGATTTTGACCATTTCCAGCAAGCCGTCAGGAGCCACGGAATGGAAGTCGCCATAGATTTCGCCATTAATGCCACGCCGGATCATCCCTACGTCACACAACATCCGGAATGGTTCAAGCAACGACCGGACGGGACCATAAAATTTGCAGAGAACCCTCCCAAAAAATATGAAGACATTTACGGATTTGATTTCTATACCGAAGCTTGGCAGGGCATCTGGCAGGAAATGAAGCGGGTTCTCCTTTTTTGGATTGAGCATGGAGTCAAGATTTTTCGAGTGGATAATCCCCACACCAAACCCGTCATCTTTTGGGAATGGCTCATTCGGGAAATCCAGTTGGAACATCCTGATGTGTTGTTTTTGGCGGAAGCCTTTACCCGGCCTAAAATGATGCGTGTCCTGGCGAAAGCCGGTTACACCCAGTCATACACGTATTTTACCTGGCGAAATTCCAAAGGAGAAATGACCGAATACCTGACCGAATTAACCCGAACCCAAATGCAGGAGTATTTCCGGCCGAACTTTTTCGCCAATACCCCGGACATCCTTCCGGAAATTCTTCAACAGGGAGGTCGACCGGCCTTTAAATTCCGGCTCGTGCTGGGCGCCACGCTTTCCCCCACCTACGGAATCTACAATAGTTATGAACTGTGTGAGAATAAAGCGATTCCCGGAACCGAGGAATATC
>DOFS01000390.1:0-308 GCA_003523945.1 Nitrospiraceae bacterium
CGGAAGTGCCACTCAAAAATCTGAAGGGATCGCTAAAGGGGATGTCTAAGACAGACATTCGGGAAAAGAAAGAACGACTGTGAAAATCTTAATAACTTCAGCGGATGGATCGAATTCTTCACCGGAGGTCCGCTCGCCGAACGCTATGCTCCCTATTTAGCGCCCCGGTATGACCTCATTACGCCAACGATCGTCCTGTATGAAATGTACAAGATCGTTAAACAGAAGAAAGGAGAAGAAACGGCATTATTGTTTTCGGGACAACTCAGTACAACCCATGTGATTCGGCTCACGGAATCCATCGCCTA
>DOFS01000390.1:510-6556 GCA_003523945.1 Nitrospiraceae bacterium
CAGGCTGCGCAAGTCGTGACGGGAGACGCAGACCTGAAGGATCTACCAGACGTGATCTACATCAAGTAATAAAATCCGCTCTGTATGATCGTAGGTATCGGTCCGGCCAAGCCCTGGTCATGGCCGATTTCGTGGAGTGCATTCCGGCAAGAGGATTTGCAGAAGTCCAAACAACCTGGCTCAGTTTCTAGAAATTATGGACAGCTTCATGCTGCGGAATTGCTACAACTGAACCGTAGGGAAAAAAGAGGGACCTAGTCGTGGAGGACGACATTCAGAAGGGAACTGTGTACCCGCAGGCCGTCATTGTATTCAATAAAGCCCAATTTCCGAAACCTATTCATAAAAAAACTCACCCGAGACCGGGTGGTCCCGATCATTTCGGCAAGCGTTTCCTGACTAATCTTCGCGACAACCGTTTGGGGTTGGCCCTCTTTCCCATAATGGGCCAGTAACAGCAGCACCCGGGCCAGTCGTTTCTCAGCTGAATTAAAGAGCTGATCCACCAGGTCCTCCTGGATGCGGATATTGCGGGTCAGGAGATATTCCATGAAATATTCCGAGAACCCCGGTTCGTCGCGGAGCATCCTGAGCATCGTCTGTTTGTCAACACGGAAAAGACTAACGTCTTCCAATGCGGTCGCGGAGGCCATATACACTCGTTGTCCCGCAAGACACCCTTCACCCAAAAAATCTCCCTGCTCCACGATCGCCACAACCGCCTCTTTGCCCTGATTCGAAACCACGGAAAGTTTGACCTGGCCTGACTGAATATAATAAACGGCATCCGCCTGGTCTCCTTGCGTAAAGATAACCCGGTTTTTCGGGCACGTGAGCCTTGTTTTGCCGGTGCTGATTTTGGCCAAAAACGCCTGAGGATCAAACGACGAGGTGGGCTTAGCCTTCATAGGCTGCCTCCTGAGAGAGACCCGAGCTACATTCTAGGTAGGGGCGGGTTGTGCTAAAAGTTTGACAGTGGAAAATATCTTTCCATAAATGCCTTATTTGTTCAAGACGTGATTTGGAACTGGAACCGGAACGGGACGCCTTACTCGTTCCTCGCGGGTCATAGGCACTGAGGGTGTGTGTTCCATTTTTCCCTCCACCCTCACTATTGAGTACGTCCGATTTCTTCCACTCGGTACCGCCGGATGGGTATGCAGGAGCCTGTCAAAAAACATTTTGTCTGACTAATTTCCTTAAGTCCCCTTTGACATCTTTGAAAAAAATTCCACTGTGGACGCCATTCAAAAATCAACACGGACAAAAATTCCAGCCGGGAGGCAACCTGTCCCAGAAAACCGACCCTGATTGAGATAAACATTTGCAAAATCCGGCATCTATCACCACACATCTATCGGTTGCCAATGGCGCAAGACTTGCTAGATCAAAGCCATTGAACCCAAGAAGAAGCACAACGGGCCTGCCTGCAAAATTTTCAAAGACGAAAGTCCCATCTTCTAGGAGATGAGAAACCCCTGATGAGTCAATCAGTCAAAAGGGCTCAGAGAAATTCCCACACAGGAATATATACCGTCTTGTGCGTTTGGAGTTTCCTGATGGCCGGTTGTCAGGAACCTCCGATCCATCAATTACAAGAAGCCCGTCAAGCAGTGGAAAAAGCCAAGCGGGAAGGAGCCTATACTTATGCCCCCGATCTATATAGTTTAGCCGAAAGTGAGCTGACGGTCGGAGAAGAAGAATTTTATAATCAATCCAGGAAAATCTTCTGGGCTCGAGATTATTCCATGGCCACCCGGTTAATGATGTTGGCACAAACCGATGCTCATCAGGCCCTCGCTCTGGCCCAGGATGAAAAACAGAAATCTTCGATGTAGGACGAACACCCTCCTCCTCTTTCCCATCATATGCGGGCATCATACGTTTGGAGGGACTTCGTCGGACCATCAGGACCGCTCGGTCCAGAACCACGGGAAAGGGGCTGGTCCTCCAGGCCCGATACCTCATGCAGACCCCTTTGATTAGCATCACAAATACAGTATGATCTGAGGATGTCGGTTGGCATTTCCGAGCCGGATCTGCTCTTGGACCGCTCTTGTGCATTCGCCTTCAGCCTGACCCGTTGGATTGTGAGTCGCCGGTTTTCCTCGTTCATCTGCAGACGTTTGGGCACAGGTATGTTTCCCCCAATCGGTCAGATTCGGAATGATGACTGAGACTCCTATGCTTGTCGCAGTGACCTCAACGCGGCCGGACCACCCAAACGTCATGAGGAGCCACACGTGGAACAAATGATAGATTCACCCGGTGACCTATTTATCCGTTACGGCCTGAGTACGTTCTTTCTCTTCTTAATCCTCATCATCGTCAGGATGGGGATCCACCACAGTCTGTTTCGATCAACAGAGCTCTCCGTGGAAACGCGGCGGCGATGGGCGGTCAACCTCAGAAATGGCCTCCTCTTCCTGTTTATCCTCGGAATGATTTTTATTTGGGCCCCGCAACTCCAAACCTTTGCCGTCTCCGTCTTTGCTGTTGCCGTCGCCTTCGTCCTGGCCACCAAGGAAATCATTGATTGCTTGAGCGGTTCAGGGCTCCGGGTGCTGACCAAAGCCTATTCGTTGGGTGATCGCATCGAAATCGGAGGAATTCGGGGAAACGTGGTCGACCACAACGCCTTGACCACCACGGTGTTGGAAATCGGCCCGGGCCAAACCTCTCACCAATATACCGGCCGGGCCATGGTCATCCCCAACAGCTTTATTTTCGATCACCCCTTAACCAATGAAACCTATACAAAAAAATACCGCCTCCATATTGTGACCGTCCCGCTGAGTACCGACGATGACTGGAAAACCGCCGAACGACTCCTGCTGCAAGCCGGGGAGGAAGAAGCCGCGCCGTATATCAATGACGCCAGAACCTATCTCAAAAAACTCGAAGGCAAATTGTGGTTGGATGCCCCCTCGGTAGAACCCCGGGTCACCATTCAGTTGCCGGAACCCGGACGCATCAACCTTTTACTCCGGGTGCCCTGCCCGACCCAATATCCTTCCCGTCTGGAACAAGCCATCCTTCGAAAATTTCTTGCTGAATTTTCCTTTACTCCGCGTTTAGTGATACAGGAGACACACTCCTCCCATTAACAACGAAATTGGCCTTTCTACCCGTTCCTATGGTAAAAACTTTTCATTCATCTTTATCTTTATATTTCAACATCCTCGCTCAACCGTCATCCATCCCGACCTTGCCGATTGTCAAACTCATATCGAGACCGCACTTCCTGTCTAGGGCGGGAAAACGAACACCATAGTCAGTAATCAGGAAAGGCCCAATCCATGATTGTCGACACACTCGAGAATGATCCGCTTTGGTACAAAGATGCCATTATTTACGAACTTCATGTTCGGGCGTTTTGCGATAGTAACGCCGATGGCATCGGCGATTTCAAAGGGCTCACTCAAAAACTCGATTATCTCCAGGATCTGGGTGTGACGGCGATCTGGCTTCTGCCCTTTTGTTCGTCTCCCCTCCGGGACGATGGCTATGACATTTCGGACTACACGAATATTCATCCGCATTATGGAACCAGACGGGACTTCCAGGCATTTGTGCGTGAAGCCCATCGACGTGGATTACGGGTGATCACGGAATTAGTGGTCAATCACACCTCGGACCAACATCCCTGGTTTCAACGGGCGCGGAAGGCTCCCGGCGGCAGCAAATGGCGGAATTGGTACGTCTGGAGTGAGACGCCCGATCTGTATTCCGACACCCGCATTATTTTTAAAGATACGGAACATTCAAATTGGACATGGGATCCGGTGGCCAAAGCGTATTTCTGGCATCGCTTTTTTTCCCATCAGCCGGATCTCAATTACGAAAACCCTGATGTGCAAAAGGCGATCTTTGAGGTCCTGGATTTCTGGCTGGAATTGGGAGTCGACGGGTTGCGATTGGATGCCGTGCCCTATCTCTTCGAGCGGGAAGGCACGAATTGCGAAAACCTTCCAGAAACCCATGCCTTTCTCAAAACACTGAGAACGCATGTCGATAAAAAATTCAAAAACCGCTTCTTTCTGGCGGAAGCCAATCAATGGCCGGAAGACGCGGCGGCCTATTTCGGGAAGGGCGATGAATGTCATATGAACTTTCATTTTCCCTTGATGCCCCGCCTGTTCATGTCGATGCAAATGGAAGACCGCTTTCCGATTATCGATATTCTGGACCAGACTCCGGCGATCCCGGAAGCCTGCCAATGGGGGCTTTTTTTACGCAATCACGACGAACTCACGCTGGAAATGGTGACGGATGAGGAACGGGATTACATGTACCGCGTCTTTGCCCATGACAAACAGTCACGGATCAATCTGGGAATCCGGCGCCGCTTGACTCCTCTCCTGGGGAATGACCGGAAAAAGATCGAACTGATGTACAGTTTATTGTTTTCGATGCCGGGCACACCGGTCATCTATTACGGCGAAGAGATCGGGATGGGCGATAATTTTTATTTAGGCGACCGGAACGGTGTCCGCACGCCCATGCAATGGAGTGCCGACCGCAATGCCGGATTTTCCTATGGGAATCCTCAGAAACTCTATCTGCCCATTATCATTGACCCCGAATATCATTACGAAGCCGTCAATGTCGAACTGCAACAAAATAACGCACAGTCCCCCCTCTGGTGGATGAAGCGCATCGTCTCCTTGCGTAAACGCTATAAGGTCTTTGGCCGGGGATCCATTGAGTTTCTCCATCCCTCCAATCGGAAAGTGCTGGTCTTCCTTCGTCGTTACCAGGATGAAACCATTCTGGTGGCGGTCAACCTTTCCCGCCACGCGCAATGGGTCGAACTCGATCTTGCTGAATTTAAAGGACGGCGTCCGCTCACCTTATTCGGACGCAGTAAATTTCCGGCCATCGGCGATTTGCCGTATCTCCTGACTCTGAGTGGACATGCCTTTTACTGGTTTGCCTTGGAACCGGTTGAATCCAAAAAACTCGAGTCTCAGGGGAAGACGGAACAAGGCTTACCCACCATCACCATCTCAAAAGACTGGGATAACCTCATCCAAAAACGGGAAAAGGTTAAACTTGAAAATCTTTTACCCCAATACCTGCAAGGCCGCCGGTGGTTTGGCGGCAAAGCCCGCACCATGCAATTCGTGGAAATCACGGAAACGATCCCTCTTCCGCAAGAGAATCCCCTGGCCGTCCTTGCGCTTATCCGCGTGGAATACACCGAGGGAGAGCCGGAGATGTATCTCTTACCCTTGCAATATATCCCGGCCGATCGCATGGCCCCCCTCGTGGATTCTCCGGCAGCCATTGCACGCGTGCGAGTTAAAATGAAAGACGGTGAGCAGGAAGGCCTGCTCATCGATGCCATGTGGGATCGGGAGTTTCAAAAATTGCTATTGGACAGTATTTCCCGAAATCGCCGGTTTACCGGTCCGACAGGCGATCTGGTTACCCAAGCCATGAAAATTTTCCGACGCCAACTTCAAAAAGAGGTCCCGACCCTTGAACCCACACTCCTCAAGGGTGAACAAAGCAACTCGTCTGTGTTGTTTGGACATGAATTCATTTTAAAGCTCTACCGCCGGGCTGAAGTCGGCGTGAATCCCGACTTTGAAATTGGACGGTTTTTAACCAATAAGGGATTTCCGCATATCGCACCCCTGGCTGGAGCCATCGAATATCAACGGGACAATGGGGATCTCCTGACGTTTGGCATCTTACAGAAATTTATTCAAAACGAAGGTGACGCCTGGAAGTACACCCTGGATGAATTGAGTCGATATCTGGAAGAAGCGCTCACTCATCCCACAGCCATTACCACCTCATCCATTCCTCAGAAGTCCCTGATGGCCCTGGTTGACGAGGACATTCCAAGCGAGGCCCGTGAATGGATTGGCCCGTATCTGGAAGAAGCGCGCTTGTTGGGCCTTCGAACAGGAGAACTGCACGCCGCGCTCGCCTCCGACTCTGAAGATTCGGAGTTTAAACCTGAACCGTTTACCGATTTTTACCGGCGGGGCCTCTATCAGAGCATGCTGGGAACGGTCAACATGAACTTCCCCCT
>DOFS01000390.1:6742-7741 GCA_003523945.1 Nitrospiraceae bacterium
GCCGATTACGCAAACGACTGTTATCCATACGAGACCGGAAACTCACCTGCACCCGCATTCGCTGCCATGGCGACTACCATCTGGGACAGGTGCTCTTTACCGGAAAGGATTTCATCATCATTGATTTTGAGGGCGAACCGGCCAGGCCGTTGAATGTCAGACGACTCAAGGAATCCCCGCTGCGCGACGTCGCGGGCATGTTGCGATCCTTTCATTACGCGGCGCATGCCTCTTCCATCGGACTGGTCCAGGGCGTTCGACCGGAAGACTTTTCCTTACTCGAACCCTGGGCCCGCCTTTGGCAGACATGGGTCAGCGTCAGCTACCTCAAGGCCTATTTGTCAATCAAGGAAGTCCGGGACCTTCTCCCCCCGTCCCTGGATGACGTTCAGATTTTACTGAATGGATATTTATTGCAAAAAGCCATCTATGAACTCGGCTATGAACTCAATAACCGTCCTGATTGGGTGCGAATCCCCCTGGATGGCATCCACCAAATTTTAGAAGTGGATTGATCGTTAGAATGGCGTGCGGAAAGCCGGAGACTTTCTGACTTACAGGTGACCGGCCACACGCACCGGATCTTCATGAATGGTCTGCACCCCATCACCCGGCACCGGTCACCACATGCCGGCTGAATATGGACCATCACCCTCACACTGAAGAACCACACACGAAGGAGTGCTCATGCCTAACATGCCCAAAACTCTCCAAACTCTGATCATTGAACATGTCGAACCTGAACTGGATGGGGGACGCTATCCGGTCAAACGGGTCGTCGGGGAGAACCTGGACGTCACAGCTGACGTGTTCAAGGAAGGACACGACACCATCGGGGCCGTCCTTCGTTACAAATTGCCGGGGCAGAAGGAATGGTCGGAAACCCCCATGCATCATGTGGATAATGACCGGTGGGCTGGATCATTTCCCCTTGCGGAAAATACCCGATATCTTTATTCCGTGGGTGCCTATGTCAGGAGTTTTGAAACCTGGAGAATA
>DOFS01000385.1 GCA_003523945.1 Nitrospiraceae bacterium
CCAGGCGTGACTTCCAGGCGTTCGTCCGCGAGGCCCACCGCCGTGGATTACGGGTGATTACAGAATTAGTGGTCAATCACACCTCAGACCAGCACCCCTGGTTTCAGCGCGCACGGAAGGCTCCCCCCGGCAGTAAATGGCGGAATTGGTACGTCTGGAGTGAGACCCCTGAACTGTATTCCGATACTCGCATTATTTTCAAAGATACCGAACATTCAAATTGGTCCTGGGATCCCGTGGCCAAAGCGTATTTCTGGCATCGGTTTTTTTCCCATCAGCCTGACCTGAATTACGACAACCCCGAGGTGCGAAAGGCAATCTTTGGGGTCCTGGATTTCTGGCTGGAATTGGGTGTGGACGGCTTGCGGCTGGATGCCGTGCCTTATCTCTTCGAGCGGGAAGGGACCAATTGCGAAAACCTCCCGGAAACCCATGCGTTTCTCAAAACGCTGAGGACGCACGTCGATAAAAAATTCAAAAACCGGTTTTTTCTCGCGGAAGCCAATCAATGGCCGGAAGACGCCGCAGCCTATTTTGGGCAGGGCGATGAATGCCATATGAACTTCCATTTTCCCTTGATGCCCCGCCTATTCATGTCGATGCAAATGGAAGATCGCTTTCCCATCATCGATATTTTGGACCAGACGCCTGCGATTCCGGAATCCTGCCAATGGGGGCTCTTTTTGCGCAATCACGACGAACTCACCCTGGAGATGGTGACGGATGAAGAACGGGATTACATGTACCGGGTTTTTGCCCATGACAAACAGGCCAGAATCAATTTGGGGATCCGTCGACGCTTGACCCCCCTCCTCGGGAATGACCGAAAAAAAATTGAACTGATGTACAGCCTGTTGTTTTCGATGCCCGGCACTCCATGCATTTATTACGGGGAAGAGATCGGGATGGGCGATAATTTTTATTTGGGCGACCGGAACGGGGTCCGCACTCCCATGCAATGGAGTGCCGACCGCAATGCCGGATTTTCCTATGGCAATCCGCAAAAACTCTACCTGCCCATTATTATTGACCCCGAATATCATTACGAAGCCGTCAATGTCGAACTGCAACAAAATAACGCCCAATCCCCTCTCTGGTGGATGAAGCGCATCGTCTCATTGCGGAAACGCTATAAGGTCTTCGGACGTGGATCCATTGAGTTTCTCCATCCCTCCAATCGGAAAGTCCTGGTTTTCCTCCGGCGTTATCAGGACGAAACCATTCTGGTTGCCGTGAACTTATCCCGCCACGCCCAATGGGTCGAACTCGATCTCGCGGAATTCAAAGGACGGCGCCCCATGACCTTGTTCGGACGGAGTAAATTTCCGGCCATCGGCGATTTGCCTTATCTGCTCACCCTGAGCGGGCACGCATTTTACTGGTTTGCCTTGGAACCGGTTGAATCCAAACAACTCGATTCTCAGGGGAAGACCGAACAGGGCTTACCAACCATTACCATCCCAAAAGATTGGGATAACCTCATCCATAAACGGGAAAAAGTCAAACTCGAAAATGTGTTACCTCAGTACCTGCAAGGCCGCCGGTGGTTTGGAGGCAAAGCCCGCACCATGCAATTCGTGGAAATCACGGAAGCGATCCCCCTTCCGCAAGAGGATCCCTTGGCCGTCCTCGCCCTCATCCGCGTGGAATACACCGAAGGAGAACCCGAGACATACCTTCTACCCTTGAAGTATCTCCCGGCCGAACATATGGCCCCACTGGTGGATTCTCCGGCCGCTATTGCACGGGTGCGAGTCAAAATGAAAGACGGTGACCAGGAAGGCCTACTCATCGATGCCATGTGGGATCGGGAGTTTCAAAAAATGCTATTGGACAGTATTTCCCGAAATCGCCGATTTACCGGTCCAGTGGGCGATTTGGTCACCCAAGCCACGAAAATTTTCCGGCGGCAACTTCAGAAAGAGGTCCCGACACTGGAACCCACCTTGCTCAAAGGTGAACAAAGCAACTCCTCGGTTTTGTTTGGACATGACTTCATCCTCAAGCTCTACCGACGGGCCGAAGTCGGCGTGAATCCTGACTTTGAAATCGGACGGTTTTTAACGAACAAAGGATTTCCGCACATCGCGCCCCTGGCTGGAGCCATCGAATATCAACGGGACAATGGCGATCTCCTGACGTTTGGCATCTTACAAAAATTCATGCAAAATGAAGGAGACGCCTGGAAATTCACGTTGGATGAACTGAGTCGATACTTGGAAGAAGCGCTCACCCACTCCACAGCCATCACCGACTCGTCAATTCCTCAGAAATCTCTCATGGCCCTGGTGGACGAGGAGATTCCGACGGGCGCCCGCGAATGGATTGGTCCCTATCTGGAAGAAGCACGGTTGTTGGGCCTTCGAACAGGAGAACTGCATGCTGCGCTCGCCTCCGACTCTGATGATTCCGAATTTAAACCGGAACCATTTACAGATTTTTACCGGCGGGGCTTGTATCAGAGCATGTTGGGCACAGTGAACATGAACTTTCCCCTTCTTCGCACCCAGGTCAAAGGGCTCCAGGAACCCGTGCAAACACTGGCAAAACACGTGCTGGAAGGAGAAGGCCGCTTACGCAAACGTCTCTTAAACATACGGGACCGGAAACTCACCTGCACCCGCATCCGATGCCATGGCGACTACCATCTCGGTCAGGTGCTCTATACCGGAAAAGATTTCATCATTATTGATTTTGAGGGCGAACCGGCCAGACCATTGAATGTCAGACGACTCAAGGAATCTCCGTTGCGCGACGTCGCGGGCATGTTGCGATCCTTTCATTATGCGGCGCTTGCCTCCTCAATTGGATTGGTCGAGGGTGTTCGACCGGAAGACTTTTCCTTACTCGAACCTTGGGCTCGCTACTGGCAACGATGGGTCA
>DOFS01000091.1 GCA_003523945.1 Nitrospiraceae bacterium
AACGTGCTGCTCGGTGAGACCGCTGCCCTGACCTCGACGGCACTGCCAGCGGTGAAGGTTGCCGTCAGCGCTAAGGCTGCGACTTCATTCTCCCCCAACCGGACGCAAAGGAGAGAATCTATGAGTACGCTCACTACCAAAGATGGGGTCGAGATCTTCTACAAGGACTGGGGATCCAAAAAGGCGCAACCCATCGTCTTTCATCATGGCTGGCCGCTTAGCGCCGACGATTGGGACATCCAGATGCTCTACTTCCTGGGAAAAGGGTATCGCGTTATTGCGCATGACCGGCGTGGCCATGGCCGCTCAAGCCAGGTCACCGATGGTCACGACATGGACCACTACGCCGCGGACATCGCTGCCGTGGTCGAGCATCTCGATTTACGCAAGGCTGTCCATATTGGCCACTCCACCGGTGGCGGCGAGGCGACGCACTATGTCGCCCGCCATGGCAAGGGCCGCGTCGAAAAGCTGGCGCTCATAGGTGCTGTGCCGCCGATTATGGTGAAGACGACCTCCAACCCAGGCGGTTTGCCAATCGAGGTCTTTGACGATCTTCGGCGACGGCTCGCCGAAGGTCGGGCACAGTTCTATCGTGATTTCGCGAGCGGTCCCTTCTACGGATACAACAGGCCGGGCGCGAAAATATCTGAGGCCGTGATCGAGGACTGGTGGCGCCAGGGTATGATGGGGGGAGCGAAGGCGCATTACGACGGTATTGAGGCATTCTCGGAGACCGATTTCACCGAAGACCTTAGACTCATCGAGGTGCCGACGCTCGTCATGCATGGCGACGACGACCAGATTGTACCAATCGCCGATTCTGCACTGCTGTCGGCAAAACTCCTCAAGAAGGGCAGCTTGAAGGTCTACGAGAAATTCCCGCATGGCATGTGCACGACGCATGCCGAAGTCATCAATGTCGACCTTCTCGCCTTCATCAAGGGGTGAACGGACACGCTGCCAGCAAGGTCACAATTAACCTTCAGTGGAAGGGAACAGATCAATGAACCGGATTGAAATAACGTTTCCAGAATCCACGATTTTTCTCACGGATCCATTAGGCAAAGATGGCGAACAACCTGAGAGCTTGGGCAAAAGAAATCATAGGGCTCTTGGGACGTTGATCGATCGCCACATTGATCGCTTCCTTTCAAGACTTCTGGGACTGGCCAAGATGTTTGTCTCAAATGAAACGGAAGCAGAAGAAGTCGTCCAGGAGATGTGGGAACAAATCTTGGAAGATGTTGAGCAGGTTGAAAGTCGATCATGCCTGGAGATCTTGCTTTTCCATATCCTCACGAAACGGAGCCAAACTTCACATGGTCAGGAAAGGGTGGGGAAATTCCCAATACATTTATGAACGATGAAAAATAACATGTGAGGGTCGAGCCAAATACGGCGAGGGAAACTAAGGGAAACTGCATGGACTATGATCGTGGCCGGTTCCTACTAGTGCCAGGTCGATTGTCATATTTTCAGGAGACGAAATTTCATGGTGATGACTGGTGGTGCAGCTGTTTGAAAATACGTTTAACGTAAGGCGCTGCTGAACTCGAGAAATTGGCAGTCAGGATTTTAAATAGAAAAAAGCTTCCTGACACATTGAACAACTGACGAAGGCATGACGAGTGGCGTAATCCAAGACTCGTCAAGGGGTGGATAATCATGAAGACTTTTGAAATGTCGTTTTTTGAACCTGTAGGCGTCAACTCGTGTGGGACACAAGCCTGGGGCATAATCCCGGACCTCCGTGAGATGACCCAAAACATAGGTCCTGAGAAAAAAATAGCTGTGACCTGCGAAGAATTTGAACTGATTGAGTCCCTCCGCAAGAAGGATGAACCGGCATTTGCCACCTTGGTTGAACGCTATCATGGTGGGCTACTTCGGTTCGCCCAAACCCTTGTGTCAAATCAAGCCGTGGCGAAAGAGGTGGTTCAAGAGACCTGGATGGCCGTCCTGGAAGGTATTCATCGTTTTGAAGGTCGATCATCCCTAAAAACGTGGATTTTTCGAATCCTTCATAATATTGCCAAGACAAAAGGGAAACGGGAACACCGGTATGTGTCATTTTGCGATGTCGATGGTTCAACAGACAAAGAAATAAATAGCGCGTTGGCATCAGAACGGTTTTACACTTCTGGCGACTTAACCGGTCGCCGGGGTTTTCCGTCCGTCATATGGGATGAGAACACGCCCGAACGGTTACTCGTATCAAAACAAAGTCTGGGCCAGATTTACGAGGCGCTTCAGGCCCTTCCTCCTAACCAGCGGCAGGTCATCATTCTTCGTGATATCGAAGGCGTTAATGCGGAAGAAATTTGTCAAATTCTGAATATAACCTTAACCAACCAACGAGTGCTCTTGCATCGAGCTCGGGCGAAGATTCGATTGGCATTGAACCCTTACCTTCAGGGACATTCCCCCAAGAGCCCGGCTCCCGCTGTTTGGGCGTCTTTGGTACCGAATGAAAAACCGGGAATCTCGTTATAATAAATAATTTCCAAAATAATAATGCTCCCTATAACGAATTTTCTCTTGGACGGGCTAATGGACAAATACTTTAATGAAATAAACAAATTTCCGGTTCGTGGGTTCACTCACAAAATTCATGGTTTTATGAAGTTTATGCATGTGGAGGCTCTATGAGTTTTTGGCTCCTGCCTTTACTTTTTATGGAATCCGCTCTCTTTTTGCTCACAGCCCTCTCCTTGGCTATCTGGGTCTACCTCTGTTTTGGGCA
This sequence comes from Nitrospiraceae bacterium, assembly GCA_003523945.1. GTDB lineage: Bacteria > Nitrospirota > Nitrospiria > Nitrospirales > UBA8639 > Nitrospira_E. The sequence goes on from DOFS01000091.1 coordinate 2,747, forward strand.
TGGCCGCTTTTGGTATGCGGATCAGCGACTCGGTAGGGATCAGCCGATTTCTCACCAAATTACGTCATGGCCAACTGTCGTCATAGTTGTTCCCGCTCGGAATGAAGCGGATGTCATTGAACGAACGTTGCGTTCTCTTTTAGAGCAGGACTACCCAGGTGAATTCCATGTGGTGATGGTGGATGATCAAAGTGATGATGGTACCGGCGACCTTGCACGAGAGCTTGCTACGCAACATCCAGGGGGAACGCACCTCACTGTGAAGGACGCCGAAGATCGCCCCGCTGGCTGGCTGGGAAAAGTGTGGGCCCTTCACATCGGATTACGGTATGCCGAGAAGGAGTGGCCTGATGCCAACTATCGATATTTGACGGATGCTGACATTGAGCATAGCCGGGGAAACCTGCGCGAGCTGGTTTCCAAAGCCGAATGCGAAGGGCTGGATCTTGTGTCCCTCATGGTCCGATTGCACTGTCAACATGCCTGGGAGAAGGTCCTGATTCCAGCATTTGTGTATTTCTTTCAAAAGCTCTATCCCTTTCCCCTCATCAATGATCATAATTCACCTGTCGGAGGCGCAGCTGGAGGGTGCATTCTTGTGAGGAATCATGCCCTGAAACAGGTAGGAGGGATAGGAATCATTCGCGCCGAAGTTATTGATGATTGCGCGTTGGGGGCAGCAATCAAGAGGGTAGGAAAGATCTGGGTAGGTCTAACGGATTCGGAGCACAGCATTCGTCCCTATGCAGGGCTTGCTGATATCTGGGGAATGGTGAAACGCACGGCCTATACCCAACTGAGATATTCCCCTTTGAGGCTTGTGGGTACCGTCGTGGGCCTGGTTCTTGTCTACCTCCTCCCACCGCTTGTGGTTTTGTCCTGGCCCCTTCACGGAAGTGTTCTGGCGGGAGGATTGGCGGTCTTCGCCTGGCTCATCATGATGTATACATTTCAACCCACCTTGCGTCTATACGCACTGGTTCCAACCTATGGCATGGTGTTGCCCGTGGCGGCCTCGCTCTATCTGGGCATGACGATAGACTCAGCTTGGCGACATTGGTTGAAGATCGGAGGACAATGGAAAGGACGGACGGGAATTGGTTGCACTAATTGAGCCTTGGCCGCCATTCAGTCCCGTAGTGATCAGCTCACTCAGAACGGCAGTGGCCCCGCTCTTGTTGGTGATGGCCCCAAGAAACTGCACAACCGGATTCGTGGAGACACGCCCCGAAAGTTAGCATGATGAAACCAACTCTGAAAAGAGCGCTTCTTGAGAAGATGGCCTTTTCGAAAACACGTACCATCTTTCAAATCGGAAGTGGTTTTGGCTTCGATCAAAGGCGAACAGACGGTGGCAGAACGGGTACAGGGGTTTGATGTTCACCCAAATCAAATAAAGGAGCCATAGGATGAAACGATTTGAAAACAAGACCGTGCTCGTCACGGGTGGCAATAGTGGCATCGGCCTGGCAACCGCGCTGGCGTTTGAGAAAGAAGGTGCCCGCGTCGTATTCACGGGGCGCGATCAGTCTACCTTGGATAAAGCGGCAGCCCGGTTTGGCGAAAATGTCATTGCAGTGCGGAGCGATGCCGGTAGCATCACAGACGGGATCAAGCTGGCAACGTTCCTCCAGCAACAGGAGGTGAAGCTCGACGCCGTATTTATCAATGCGGGGATCGCCAGGCTTGCCCCGTTCGATGCAACTGAAGAAGAAATGTGGGATGCGACTTTCAATACCAATGTGAAAGGTCCGTATTTCTTCATCAAGGCTCTGTTGCCACTTCTGAACCCGGAAGCGGCTATCGTGCTTAACGGTTCGATCAACGCTCACATCGGAATGCCCAATACGAGCGTATATGCCGCCAGCAAGGCCGCATTAATCTCGTTGGCGAAGACACTATCCTCCGAGCTCTTGAGTCGGGGCGTCCGTGTCAATGTGGTAAGCCCTGGTCCCGTCACGACACCGATCTATGGCCGATTCGGTCTCCCTGCGGAGCAGCTTTCCGAGGTCGCGGCAAGCATCCAGGGTCAGATTCCGCTCAAGCGTTTCGGTACGCCCGACGAGATTGCGAGTGCTGTCCTGTACCTTGCTTCGGCCGCTTCGGCGTTCATCGTTGGCACCGAGCTGGTGGCCGATGGTGGTATGAGCCAACTCTGATGTTTCCGAATGTTTCTTCAAAACCCACGGGAACTTGCAGAAAGGAAAATGGGAACAATGAGAATTCTGAAAGAACGAAAACACATCAAGGAGTGCGGCCAAATAAAAGGACGGCAAATTTGCCTACGAACTTTTCTCCAAGGAT
>DOFS01000295.1 GCA_003523945.1 Nitrospiraceae bacterium
TTACTATGGAAACCTGTCCCAATATTCATGAAAAATTCGGTCCTTGCCCAAGGACCAAAAATCAAGTTAGCTTTTCCGCTGGCAATGGCATCAGAAGTTGTCCCGTTCGGTCTGACCAGACAGTCCGTTCCGCAACGATCCTTCACGTGATAAGTGAAGACGTCGATCCGGCCGCCTCCCACGAAACGCATCCAGGGAAGAAATTGAAGGTCTACTTTGAGGTAAGGGGAAAAGGAGGATTCGAAAATGTCCGACTCCTGTGTAATCGCCAGGGATGCTCGTTTCTGCTGGGTGCCCAGACGGACCTGAATCTGATCGAACCGTGTCTGGAGTCCCCCCGTCAGGATACCTTCCTGATTGAACAGTCGAAACATGTGACGATATCCGAGGTCTCCTCCTGTCAACCACCGTCTATCGGTCTGTTCAATGCCGTCACCACTGACCGGATCGTTGAGGAAAAACGTAAAGTTGCTGAACAGGGACAGGTAATAATATTGAGCCCACAGTCTGGCAAAGGCGGTGCCTCCGCCGGGAAGATCGAAATGGTAATCCAGGCGACCGGTGCTACGAACCGATTTGCCGCCTTCTGAAGGATCAAGGGAACCAAAGCGGTCCAGTCTCCCGGAAGTCACGTTCCGCAAAGGAATTTGACCTGACCCGTTCCATCGTCCGTAATGTTGGGTGAACGTCATACTGAGTTGGGATGTCGCCGAGGGATCAAACGTCAGCTTAGCCAGTCCGTTGTATCGGGTATTGCGGTTGACAAAATCATATGGGCCGTCAGTGTAATAGAATTCTCCGGCAAAGAGCGTGCGGAATTGGTCCCGGGTGGGAGAGGACATGAACAGATGCCGTTGCGTATTGAAATTCCCCCCGGCGGATTGCACGATGGTATGGGGAACCACCTCACGGGTGACATAATTGGCGGCGCCGGCGGTCGCAAAATCACCATACTCCACATGGTAGGGTCCTTTTTTGACATCAATTTCCGCAATGGTTTCCGGGATAATGAAATTGATGTCCCCGTATCCTTGCCCATGGGCATGACTCCGCATATTGATGGGCATCCCATCCACGTGAAGGGCCAGGTCTGTGCCATGATCGGTGTCAAAGCCGCGCAGGAGAAACTGGTCTGCCTTCCCCGCCCCGCCGGAATGTTCCAACGTAATAAGGCCGGGAGCCAAACGCAGCAAATCGGCAGGTCGGCCTTGTGGTTGAAGCAGGATCTCTTCATCCAGAATGATTCGATTGGAGGATGCCGCGACAGGGCGTTCTCCAACGACCTGCACTTCTTCTAAAACCATAACGTCCTCTTGTTCATGGCCTAATGCGGAACCCGTCAAGAAGGGGCCGAAGAGAAAAAAGACCGGCATACATATGGCACAATGAAGTGATTGGCGGAGCGAAGCAGCCATCGGAATGTTGATGCAGAAAAGAATGAGGAAGCACACACCATCTGTGATGGTAACACGAAAATTAAATTTGTGACACGACTTTTAGCAATGTCCGGAAACATTGTCAAATCAGAATTGTGGCGTGAAATCGGTAAGAGGGAGTGGCAGGCGGACAGGACGGCTCTTTGTGGGTGCGTGGCGGCTCGAGCCGGGGTATGAACGATGGTTATCTCACGGCCTTTCCTGTGGTGGTCATCGTGAGTTGTCCATGCTTGACTCCTTTGGTTTTAATCAGGAGATTGGCCAGATCGATGAGGGCTGAGCTTCGCCCTCTGACCACAATGACTTCCAGACAATGATCGTGGTCCAAATGCACATGCAGATTAGAAATGATTTGCTTTCCGTATTCGTGCTGATGATGCGTTAATTGTTGCAGTACATCTGATTGGTGATGATCGTACACCAGGGTAATGGTGCCGACCGTTTCCTTATTTCCCCCCCATTCCTCCCCCACAAGTTGATTGCGAATGAGATCCCGAATCGCCTCAGAGCGATTCTGGTATCCTTTCCGGGTAATGTGTTGATCAAAGGCGGTAAGAAGTTTTTCTTCAAGAGAAACCCCGAAGCGGACCAGTCGGCTCATCGTCATGTTCCTTTCAGTTGTGTTTTGGCCAGACCCTATCCTATGGTCTTCTATAGAGAAAGACAATTAATGGTCCATACGAAAGGACTTGTGCGACCCTCGTGACAACCGATTCGTCTAAAGCCGATGAGGGTTCGAAGGTGCCTTGATAAGGGTGAGATGAGTGAAGGCTTGAGGAAAGACTTGTTAATGCCAGAGTGAGGATCCTGAGGAAAATGCCATCACAATCCCCAGAATGGTGGTCATCACCGCCACGCAGGCCTGAAGCCCGTTATGGAGCCATGTAAGGGATCGAGCTGAGTACCATAAGGGAATAGCCATGATCAGGGACAGGAGACCCATGCCGAGTATCGACCCTAACCCGAAAAGGAGGATATAGATGATGGCTTGGCTCATTGACAGAGTAGCGTTCAGAGTTAAGATGATCAGCGCGGCTGATCCGGCCATCCCGTGCATCAGGCCGATCAGTAACGCACGATAAGGAAAGCCATGAGCATGATCATGGGAAGTATTGTCAGGGTGTGTGGGTTCGGTATGCGCATGCCCATGAAAGTGGGGAGGGCGATCCGGATGTTGATGAACATGAAAATGAATCCGGTTTTTTTGTAGTCGTCGGAACACGTCGAGTCCTAGTCCTATCAACATCAAACCCACCATGAGTTCCAATCCTTGGGCGAAACGTTCGGGAATGATGCTTCCCAACATCAAAACCAGCGAACTGAACATCAACAATGTTAGCGTATGCCCCAAACCCCAGACCATCCCCTGTTTGACGGTTTGCCCGATGGATCCACTTCGGGTGGCTAAGGAGGCTACTGCCGCGGCATGGTCTGCTTCACAAGCATGCCGCATACCCATTAAAAATCCTAATCCAAGAATACTGAGCATCATAATCCTTTGCGATCCGGGCAAGTTTGTCGGTGTTGCTGAATCCATTGATGCCGGGCTGCCCTGCCTTCTCCGGTCTTAGCGGAAAGTTGAAGGGCCCAAGTAGTGGCATTCACCATGCTGACATAGCGTAGACAATCGTCCATGTCAAATGACACGTATCGTGCGAAGTCTTCTTCTGGGGCTTGTTCGATGGATGGGGTGTCAATCATAACCGGACGCCCGTGGGTTGGAGAGTTGGGTGGGTTCTGAGTCGAAGACCTCGAAAAATTCCATATATTGGAAAGGCCTCATGAAGAACAATAGAGGTGTATAACATATTTCTCTTCGCATGCCGAGTAAGGCCGGTTAGAGAGTCGGTGATTGATGAGTCGGAAAAGGTCTGTGGGATGACTCGTGAATGAGTGACGTGATCATGGCGCAAGTCTTTTCAATCGAAGCAGCGACAGCCGGGCTCAAACTTGTCCCAAACGTGGTATCTGAAACTTCTATGAGAAAAGCGGTGATATCTTGGGGGAACTCATCTCGAAAGATGATTCGGCCGGCATGTACGGCATGATCCCAGCGAAAATTATGCGGATTGAAACTTGGGAGGGGCTGGTGGATCAGATCACGGCCTGAGACGTGGAAGATGACTCCCGCCTCTGAGCCGCTGGAACAGGCATCGATAATGGTGAGCTTGTTGGCCCCCTGGGCCTGAAGCAGCACATCAATCCCATTGGTGCCTGCCTCAACAATCTGCAGGTCAGGTTGAGGGTGTTTGGAAAAATATGACTGGAGGCGGTGAACCACAACGACCCCTATCCCATCATCCTTTCGAAAAAGATTCCCGCATCCAATGATTACATGCCTGGGACTGTTACACATACGTATGGGAGGTTCAGAAATACACGTTCAGCAAGGCCGCAATCAGTTGGACGGGCGGAGCGTGCCGAGGGGTATGTGAGTTCGGCCAAATGGCGAGAACGCATCGCCTATCCCATCCTGAAAGGTGGTTCCTTTGTTTTCAATACTTTTATGCATGAATTGAGTGTAGGATCATGTTGAGATGCTCCGCAATGGTGGCCGGGATTCCACAGTCAGAGGCGGGGAGGGGAGAAGGGGGGAATGCGAACAACTTCTTCGTTATTTACCCAAGGCCCGGTCAAGGTTAAAGGCAGCACTGATGAGGGCGAGATGTGTAAAAGCTTGAGGGAAATTACCGAGCGCTTCACCGTGATGCCCGGTTTCTTCGGCAAAGAGACCCAAATGATTGGCATATCCGAGCATTTGCTCAAACACGAGGCGGGCTTCGTCTAACCGGTTCCGATCTCCCTGCCCTGCACGGGTCATAGCTTCCACCAGCCAAAACGTACAAAGGTTAAAGGTGCCTTCTTCTCCATCCAGTCCGTCATGAGATTCCGTTAAATTATATCGATACACCAGTCCATTGGAGACCAGTCCCCCATCTTCCGGCGTACGGTTGATGGCATCTAAGGTCTTCAGCATACGGGGATCGGTAGGCGAAACAAAAAACACAAGGGGCATCACTAAATTCGCGGCATCCAATGAGGCGCTTCCATATCGTTGGACGAAAGCCTGTCGCTTGGAGTCCCATCCCTTAGCCATGATCTCTTCATAGATGGCATCCCGGGTCTTCAACCAACGCTCGCGGTCCGCCGGAAACGATCGTTTTTCGGCCAGGCGTAGCCCACGGTCCACGGCCACCCAACACATCAATTTAGAATAGACAAAATGTTGTTGGCCCCCTCGCACCTCCCAGATGCCTTCGTCCGTGCGGTGCCAGTTGTCGCAGACCCAATTGATCATCCGACGAAGGTGTTTCCACAGATCATAGGAGATGGGTGTACCGTACTTATTATAGAGATACACGGAGTCCATTAATTCCCCGTAAATGTCCAGTTGGAGTTGATTGTAGGCGCCATTGCCCACACGGACAGGTTGTGATCCCCGATAGCCCTCGAGATGGTCCAAGGTTTCTTCGGTGAGTTGGTGGCGTCCGTCAATGCCATACATGAGTTGCAACGATCCGTCAGGATTCAATTCATGACAACGGGCTTCCAGCCAATGCATGAAGGCGGAGGCTTCTTCAGTAAAGCCAATGCGTAATAAGCCATAGAGGGTAAACGCGGCATCCCGGATCCAAGTGTAGCGGTAATCCCAGTTTCGGACCCCGCCGATTTCCTCAGGAAGACTGCAGGTCGGGGAGGCGACGATGGCCCCCGTCGGCTGGAATGTCAAAAGTTTCAGAACCAAAGCCGAGCGGTAGACCATTTCCCGCCAGCGACCGGTATACGTGCATCTCGATAACCACCGACGCCAATAGTCGACAGTGTGTTTAAACAAGTCTTCCGCTTGTGTTTCCGGGCAGGAAGAGGGGGCGTGGGTATGACTGGATTCGATTTCCTGCAAACAAAAATCGACTTCTTCACCTTCTTGAAGGGTGAATTCGGTCACGATTCCGTTGTCGTCTTGTGTCAGTGGGATGGTGGATCCCAGGCGAAGGGTCAGAGAGGGAGATTGAAAGCGAGCTCCATCCTTGGTGATCGTGAGTGTATGAGTATCACGACCATAATTAAATGCTGGACGGCATTCGAGCCGAAAGGTCATAGATTTTCTGATAGCCTGCACCCGGCGGATCAAACCGTCACGGATGCAGTCAGATGTGCGAAACCCGACCGGCATAAAATCGATCACCCTCCCCACTCCGGCGGGAGTATGAAACCGGGTCACGAGAACATTCGTGTCTGGCCAATAATATTGTTTGGATTTGACCCCGTCGGGAACGGGAGCGATTTTAAACCGGCCCCCCTTGGCATCATCCAGGATGGCGCAAAACAGGCTGGGAGAGTCGAAATGAGGATAGCAGAACCAATCGATAGATCCATTCATGCCCACCAGCG
>DOFS01000217.1 GCA_003523945.1 Nitrospiraceae bacterium
TGGTATGGCCTCGGAAATCACCCTCGAACCCACGGATCATCAGGAGGCCGTTGCGGGGCAACTCGATGGTATCGTGCTGACCGACGAGACATTCGTGACGATGCAGGTTTCCAATGATAATTCGGTCACTTTGGCAATCCGAAAGAAGGAGGGTCCACAGCGAGTGGTGGTGTCGCGCGTACATGCCGTCCAATTCATTCAAATCGGATTGCAAGCGCCGCCGGAACTTTCCATTCCTTTTCCCCAGGATCAGGAGCTGACCTATCACATCATTTTTGAGAATAAGCCGGGATTGATCGAAATGTTTGGGCAGGATGAGTCTCTGGTCCTGGTGATGAAGGAAAAGGAAATTACAAGCAAGAAAACGATTTCCAGTTCCGTGTTGCCGATACAATCCATAGACTTTTCCTGGCAGGATCCTGGGACTGGTGAGCGCAAACCGCCGGAGGGATTTGCGGGCACAGTGGAATATGTGAGTGCACAAGGAATGCCTTCGGTGCCGATTGGAAAGAATGCGTTTCTAGCCTTGGACGACCTGGACCATTTTGAAATCACCTCAATCAACATAGACCCGACCAGCCATAAATTGATAGTGGATTTGAAGGGTGAAGCCGGCTATGTCAAAACGGGAACCACTGACAACCCACGGGACCTTCGGCCGACCCTCTTCGATCAAATCCGGTACAGCCCATTGTTTGAACCCGTTACTAAACTCATTGGGTTGTAGGTAGGGAAGCGTGTTTGCTTTTTCAGGATTCCCCATCCCGTATATTTTCGTTGGATGGAATTGAATGGACCCGATTCCCCGTGGCTTGCTTCGGGGTGTCCGATTTGGAACTGTAACTATTGATCCGTTGAGCACCCTGTCCACTTACGGCGGGGATCTTTTATTTGGCCAGCAGAAAAAATGAGATGCTGAATAATATGCCAGACCTTGATTTTGTGGCGCTGCTCGGGACCTACAAGCTTCATACATGGGCACCAGGAAATCAGGTGGTGTTTTTTCGCCCTTGGAATATCATGATCCTTTTTACCATGTTTTTATTTTTCCTGGGTGTCGGGCTTGGTGCTCTGGGTCTATCGCCTTCATTTGAAAAATATCTGAATGCCACAGGCTTTTTTGCCCTATGGGGAGTCGTGGGCCTTTTATTGTGGATGGGGTTTCACGGCACGCTGTATAATTTACCCCATACCGTTACCTTTAATTGGACAGGGACTTCCTCGGCTCTATTTAGAACATGGGCCCTCCCTTTTCATGAAATTGGGGAAATCATATTGCAAAAGAAAGTAGCCTTAGGAGGAACTGCTGGGAGGGTAGTTCCAATGCCTCATTGCTATGGTGTCCAGTTGAGGGTTGCAAAGAAAGGCGGGAGGAATCCACCCCTGTCTTTTATTTTGGTTGAATCCGACAGTTATGGGGAATGGGATTTTAGTCTAGCGTTTGAAAAGTGGACCTCCCTTCTACAGGTCATATCTGAATCCCTGCATATTCCAGGTCAAGTGTTGGACGTGAATGGAAAACTTATTCGAACGGTTTAGTAAGGGAAGACGAGCTTAAAAACATGTCGGGCCAGTTGCGACGTCTTATAAAGGATATGGAACTTATTCCAATCTGGTGGAAATGGCTTTTATGCAAGGATGAACCATGGGTAATCTTGGTTTCTTAGGATTGTTGTGCCAAGATTACGGCGAATTTCAACCTTATGCACAGAGTAAAGGACTTGCCGATGGTATCCATCCGTTTCCTGGTTTTCTTTCTTGTTGGCATGGTGGTCGTGGTTTCACCCGTATGGTCCGAGGTGAGTATCAACACGTTGAAAAAAGGCGTGGTTAAGGTCACCGCTCAATTCACCCAGGGTCGAAAAGTCGGGACCGGCTTTATTGTCGGGCAAAGCCAGAAGAACCTGTTTGTTGTGACGGCTTCCCATGTGGTGGAAGGCGAAGTTGAGCCACCGCAATCAATCACATTGACATTTTTTACGCGTCAGGAAGACTCATTGGTTGCACAGGTGGTGAAAAAAGAGGGTGGAGATTCCCGAGGCTTGGCTTTGTTGAAGGTCGGAGGAGATATCCCACAGGATGTGGAGATTTTGGAGTGGGATTCCAAAACCCGTTTTCAGGGTGGGGAAGAGTTCCAGCTCATCGGCTTTCCGCGCATAAGCGGAATTCCCTGGACGGTCACCAAAGGGATAATTTCGGGATTTGAAGGCCAAATTTTGAAATTTTCTGGGGCGGTCGAAGAAGGCAACTCCGGAGGGCCGTTGTTGTATCAAGGCAAAGTCATCGGGGTAGCGATGGAAGTTACCGGTCAATTCGGCAGTGCAAAACCAACTCAAATCGCGAAATTTACCCTGGACAATTGGTTAGTGTTACCTGAGCTAACTGGCGGAGAGGAGAAACAGGGTCGGGATGATGTCCCCATGGTAGTGATCCCTGCCGGGGAGTTTTTAATGGGTAAGGCGGAAGGGCTGGATGGAGGGCCTGATGAAAAACCGCAACGGTCGATTTTTCTTGATGCCTTTTCCATCGATGTTTATGAAGTCACCGTTGAGCAATACCACCGGTTTGTGCGGGCGACGGGGCAGCAAATTCCCAAATACTGGGATCAAGTGAACGATGAGGTTTCTCGTGCCCGGTTTGGAACAAAACCGGTGGTGGGGGTGTCCTGGTTCGATGCTAATGCCTATTGCAAATGGGTCGGGAAACGATTGCCCACGGAGGCGGAATGGGAAAAGGCAGCCAGGGGGGAGGACGGGAGATTCTTTCCCTGGGGCAATGATGCCCCAGGGAAAAAGTCAGCCAACTTTGAGCAGGACCCCACAGAGTTGGTCTACGCAGAACGGTTGACCCCGGCTGGAATATTTGAGCCGGGAAGAAGTGCGTATGGTCTTTTTGATATGGCGGGTAATGTCTGGGAGTGGGTGAATGATTGGTATAGCGAGAATTATTACCGGGTGGGTCCCCTCAAAAATCCTCCCGGACCTCCCCAGGGTATTGTGAAAGTTCTTCGAGGGGGATCCTGGAAGTCTAAAGAAAGACATCTCCGAACGGAAAATCGCCGGGACTTTTCTCCCAATCGGAGAGAGCCGGATCTGGGTTTTCGCTGTGCCAGGAATGCTTCGTAGCCCGGCTCCCGTTGATCGTTTTGAGGAGGCAGCAAGGTTGTACCGGCCAAAGAGACGTGATCAAGAGATGTATTTTCCTGGAGATATTCATTTAATGAATTTCTGGACTCGCCTACTGGTCGGGGTCTGATTGGGCATGGGCTTGGGGACCTCTACGCGAACATTTGTTAATGGATTGTTTTGGGAATCATGAGGCAATCCACTGCCACCTTGTCTGACGACGGTCGTCATCTCAGCGGAACCTTCCAGAATTTTTTCACTATGATTTCCATGTCCCTCACGCAAATTCTGCTCGGAGATGTCTCGTCTTCCCTAGCGGTACCGGAAAACGAAGTCTGGAAATCCATTCAAGGCTTTGGGCAGTAGGGCCCATCCACTTCTTGGCGGGGCTTCGGCTATCCTGCAAACGTGTGTTTTTGTGGAGGCCCTACCTGTTCGGTCGAACAGCGCACGTTCAATCCTCCTGAAAGAGGGCTTTCTTCAGGCTTACTCATCAGAGGTTTCACATGAAATCGTTGGTCATTGGTGGGACCGGGCAACTGGGCGCGAATGTAGTTCGGGCGCTACTTGAGCGTGGGGACCAGGTTCGTGTGTTGCATCGCTCCACCAGCAACACCTTCTCCATTGATGGCCTGGATATTGAGCGTGTAGTAGGTGATCTCAACGATGGAGAGGCCTTGCGCCTGGGCTTTGAGGGCATGGATGTGGTCTATCACACCGCCGGGTATTATCCGTCGGCGACAGTTCCGGTTGAGGTGGCCAAGGGACAGGCGCTGAAAGAAACCGCACTTGTGTTAGAGGCCGTCCGTGCGGCCAGAGTGAATCGCCTGGTGTTTGCCAGTTCGCTTACGACCGTGGGATTTCCAAAAACGGTCGGCCATCCAGCCAATGAAACCTGTCAGTTTTCAACCCGGTATACGAACAATCCGTATCTCATGGCGAAGGCCGCCATGGAAGAGAAGATCCTGCAATCAGCTCAACTGGGGATACCCGCAGTGGTGGTGATCCCGACGGAGTTTTTCGGTCCCTACGACCAGCACCCCACAAGCGGAACTCAGATTCTCATGGTCGCGAAGGGGCGGATGCCGGTCTATGTTCCCTGCCGGGTGAATGTGATTGATGTGCGGGATGTGGCTGTGGCCATGATTAGGGCAGCAGAGCGGGGTCGGGTTGGAGAGCGCTATCTGGTGGGAAATTGGAATACGACCCAACAGGACTTGAATGAACTCATAGCTCATGTGGTTGGAGTGTCGCCTCCTCTCTTTCCGGTTCCATTGACCTTCGCCCGGTGGGGTGCAAAAGTCGGGGAATGGATTTCCGGTTCACTCCTTCGCCGCCCTCCATACGTGCCGGCGTTTGTGGTGGAAATGATGGCCCACATGCAGCATTATGATTGCTCAAAGGCTCAGCGAGAGTTGGATTATCCGCGAAGTGCTCCACATGGGGCGATTGTGGATGCCGTCACGTGGTTTCGTAAAAATGGGTACCTCTAGTGTCATGCGTCACCTATTGGCTTGACGGATTCCGTTTGCCTGAACTGTGAGTGTGCCGAAAGGGTGCATGGTAAAAAACATTAATTGGCTAGCGTTGGACAGACCTGTTTCCAACTTGACTAAGGACGCTCCACGAACAGGTTCTCTCCTGATGTGGAAGAGGAATGGCCACATTAGCGCTGTGAAATGTTTTAGAAGCGCATAAGAGGGTTTCTGAAAGGGAGCCTTGAGGGTCCAGACAGAAGAAAGATCTTGAGAATATCAGGATAGAACCGACGGTAAAGAATGAAACCTCCAGTCTTTAAAGTCAAAACGACGAGTGGTTATTCTCATGCGGTGCCTCCTGATTCTTCCTCGGCCTTGGTTAAGACTTGTGAAAAACGACCTCCGACGAGTGTGGTGACTTTGCCCATCACTTCAGTCAACTCCTTCCATTCCTCAGGTTTCAACTCTTCTTTGAGATTCGGATGAAGTCCCCATTTAGCACTGACTTGCTTGCCATCCCGTTGAATGACCACAAATAGAATTTCTGTTTCCTGGGAATCGGTTGCTGCGGGTCCCGTCTCCGGGCTGCTTTGTGCCATGCCTACTCTCCCTGTTAAAAATGTGTTGAGGGGATTGTACTGCATTGCCGCGTCCCCTGTAACCACTCTCAATTTCCTATGTCGACTATCGTCCGGCACTTGTGTGACTTGAGGAGGTGGGGTAAATTCTTGCACTGGAAGTGTTGAAAAATGCCGCCAGCGGCGCTCTTGCACCTTGACCGTGCTCACGTACTCCTCCGTACGCTCCCCTCGTCCAAGCGGCTGCGGCCTGGTTGGATTCTGAACTACCAGGTTTGTGGGTACGTAACAATCTTGAATTATTCAACAGACCCTCCCTGAAAGAGGGTCTGTCAATGTATGGTTTTTGCAGGATTAATCGGGAGTGTTCAAAATGTCTCAATCTGTGGAGATGAGCCTGTGGGTATTCACTTTTTTATGGGGGTAGTCTGATATGGAATTACAACGACCCAGGTTTTGGGCCAATATCAATATGAATGACCTGGCCAGGAATTTTTTTGAAGGTCTCTTAATCCTGGTTCCGGTGGTCACGACACTGTATGTGGCCTGGCTGGTACTTGAAATGATAGATGGCTGGTTGAAAATTCCCATCCCGGGTGTGGGAATTCTGGTCACGGTTGGGTTAATCACCTTGACCGGCCGTTATGCGTCCACGGTGTTTGTGCAAAAAATGTTGGATCTGTTGGAACGGGTGTTGGTCAAAGCCCCGTTTGTCAAAATCTTGTATACCTCGCTTAAGGATCTGATCGCGGCGTTTATGGGGGAAAAGCGTCGGTTCGATCAGCCCGTTTTGGTGTCTCTGATGCCTGGTGGCCATGCGGAAGCGGTAGGCTTTGCGACTCGAACAGATTTGGCATTTCTTGGCCTGCTCAATCATGTGGCTGTCTACTTCCCTCAATCCTATAATTTCGCGGGGCATATCTTGATCTTTCCCAAAGAACACGTTCATCCATTGGAGGCAGAAAGTGCGGATGTCATGGCGTTTATTGTGTCGGGGGGGGTCTCCGGTGGGCAAAATTGGGAAGGGGTCTAGGCTTGCAGGAAATTTCCTCAGTAATGTAACTGAGGCCGGTGGTAATCTTATTTCCATAAATGAGGGTAAGTGGATAGTTTGCCTGAAGAAGTGTGTATTCCGATTCAATCATGAGAGACAAACATTTACCCCTTGTCATTCACGTTACTTCGAACGCACCGCCTGTCATATGTGATGACCCTGAAATATTTATGACACGTCATCCTCAGAATGCATGGGACAATACCAAGAAAAAATCGGGTGGTTATGAATAATGGAAAAGAGACTCTTTTGAAATCTCATCCTATGTGCCATCTATCAACCGGTTTGTGTAACCTGTCCGTCCTGTGAAAGATCGCATCAGATTTCTTCGAGGAATCTCCACGTAACTACGGTTCCGGTTTTGGGGGGGTATTTTCAGTTCGACCCAGGTACCGTCCGGATCACGGGCATCACCCACATATGTTGAATCCAGGCACAAATTTGTCCCGGCGTATACCAGGCATGGGTTCCGCCAGTCATGTAGAGATTGTTCATCTGTCCTCCCTGGTTGGCCGCAATACGCAACGTCTCAACGGTTGGGTAAGACCTGCTCGGGTAATCTGCTGATTTCACAAAGCATGTCTGCACCCGTTTACGAAAATGCATCAGGATCAACACCCCGATAATACTGTTGCTCACACCCTCCACCAATTGATGGAGAGTGTGAAGCCTTGATAGGCCGTTCCTCCTCAATGCAGTTGAAGCAGACTTAAGCTCTGGCCTGAAGTTTGCCCACCGTCAATTGGGTTGGTCTGAGCGGAATGGTTCCGTTGCAACTGGCCAAAACCCTGACTTGAGGCGGTCATCACCTCGACCCGTTTCACATCAATTTCCGTCGTCAACCAATCCCGGTCGACTTCTCCAGAAATTCTGACGGTTGTTTCCGGATTGACGGAGACGTTGCGCCAATCTTCATGATCGATCTCGACCATGATGGTTCCGGTGGCATCCTGGAAAAGATACCGTTCTTCTCCCAGTTGCCGGAGAATGGTTCCGGTCAGTGAGATCCAGGAATCATCAACCGCCTCTGGAGCGGCAGACACGCTCGTGATGCCAGTGTGTCATGGATTCTGGAATTGCGCCCAGAGGGTGAGCGTACTTAAAAAGAAAAATCCCACGGTCATAAACATAATGTGTTTGCCATGATACTTCTCCTTGGTTAAAAAAGTTAACGTGCTATTCGCCTAACGCTTGTTGTGGCCAATGGCCCAACGAATCCTCCCCCTAATGACCCGCCACGAATGATGGGTCCGTTGATCTCACCGATTATTCCTTGCCCCTCCTTTCTTTGTGTCTCAAGCCTGAAATGATTCTTTTTGGGATTCTACATACAGCAACCTGAAGCCTCCCTGAAAATTCATTTCAGCCTGGCTTAAATGTTGGATTGTTAGGATTCGATTCCAGACAGGGGCAGGGTTTTGAACAGAATGAGAAAGGACGGAGAAAAAATTAGAATGAAAGTTTTATCAATTTTAGCCTGGCTTCCTTTCTTAATTACTATTCCGGTTATGAGCTACGCATCTGAAAGGGAAACCTATGGCGACTCACCTCGTCTCCCCGAACCCATGGTCTTTGACTTAGCGTTGCCGCCGGGAGCGAAGAAAAATGAGTATGAGTACAATACCTTGACGTTGTTTCAATATAATTTCGAAGATGATGCCCTCGATTGGAATCCTGAATTCGAGTACGCCTATGCCGATGGATATAGTGTGGAGGTTGAATTCCCAGTGCAAAATTCTTCACTAGAAGCCTATAAGCTGTCGTTGCAGGGTACATTTAATGTTCTCAGGAATAGTCAGTTTCTTCATGGATGGCAATACATCGGAGAATATTATCGGCATCGCAAAGAACTTGAAAATACGTTGCTCTATCTGTTTGGTTTTCAAATCAATCAACATTGGAGTACGCTGAATATGATGGGCTTGCGTCTGTCTGACGCGAGTTCCAAAGGGCGTCTCGAACGATTAGTTAATGGAAGCCTTTTTTTTTCACCCTCGAAAAACATAACAATGGGATTTGAAGTAAATTGGGAATCCCGCCCCTATCGTTCTGATAGATTATTAGTCATGCCTCAATTGCATATTCCCTTAACCACACATGGGAGTATCCAATTGGGATTCGGGATGCTACGGGCAGACCATCAGAACTTTCCAGATGTGGCCTCCCGGATCATTTTCAGATTCTGATATCGCAGGGAAATACCACACGGGCAATTTGACAATAACTGTCTTGGAACCTCTCAACGCGTGTCTGGTAAGGAGAGTGAAACGCATGTCTGCCTGTAGGGACCATGCTGAAAAAATTTCACAAACGACAACGACATTCTAAGGAGTGCCCTTTTTATAGATGACCCACAATGTATTTTCCGTATCCTGATTCCAGACTGAACAGGCATTTAAGCTTGACTTAAGGTTGGTCCTGATAGGATGTGGTTCCAGGTAGGGTCCCGTCATGGGTGTCCAGAGAAGGGAGGGAGAGGATGAAGTGCTATGGGCAGAGAAAATTTAGAATTGATTTGATTCTTCTGAGATTGTTCCTAGGACTCACTGTTGCCCTGTTCGGATTTCTCTCCCCGGCATACCCGGATGACGACATCGTCGAATATCAACAATTGAAGGCCGAGGTGATTCCTGTCGAACAATTGTTCCAACAGGTGAAGAGAGAGTTTGAGGGAATCATTCTTGAATTGGAATTGGAGGAGGAGGATTTGCGCTGGATCTATGAGGTCAAGTTGCTGACCCCTCAGGGCAATGTTCTAAAAATCAACTACGATGCCAAATCGATGGCCCTTCTCACGGTCAAGGGGCAGAGAGACCACTCACCATGACAAGGACCGTTTGTCTCCCGTTCATTCCATGAGAGTGCTCGTTGTTGAAGATAACCCACAAGTGGCCAGGCAAATAGCCGCTGCGCTGCAGCGAGGCGCGTATGTCGTGGATGTGGTCTCCGATGGTGAGGAAGGGGAGTTTTTCGGCCTGACGGAATCCTACGATGCGGTGATTCTTGATCTGGGTCTTCCGAAATGTGAAGGCTTGACGGTGTTGCAACGTTGGCGCCAGGCGGGACGCACGATGCCTGTGCTTATTTTAACTGCGAGAGATACCTGGCGGGAAAAAGTGTTGGGTTTACGGGCGGGCGCGGATGATTACCTTACCAAACCCTTTGAAGTTGAAGAAGTTGTGGCTCGAATAGAGGCGCTCATTCGGCGGGCTGCGGGCCATGCCAGCGCGGTTCTGGCCTGGGGTTCGGTCACCCTCGACCCGAGTAGCCAACGGGTGACCATCCGCGATCAACCCGTGGAGATGACTGCGCTGGAATTTCGTACCTTATCGTATTTTCTCCATCATCCTCATGCCATCATTTCTAAAACCGAACTCACGGAACATATTTACAATCAGGACTTCGATCTGGATTCTAATGTGATCGAAGTCTTAATCAATCGATTGAGAAAGAAACTGGGGGCCTCTTTTATCAGTACTCACCGGGGTAAGGGATACCAACTCACCGCGTTCGATCATGAAACGTAACACGCTGGCCCTGCGCCTCCTGATTCTTTCGAGTGTCTGGGTGGTGGTGACTCTTGTGGTAGTGGGTGTGCTGTTAATGCTTCTGTTTCGCTCGCATGTGGAACGCCGATTTGATGATTTCTTGTTTGACCAGCTCAAGGGCAATATTGCGGCCAGCGACATTTCTACCAGGTCTGGAGCGTTAGAGATGACATGGATGCCTTCCAACCTTCGCTTTCACCGGCCCTTATCCGGTTGGTATTGGCAGATCCTCGAAAACGGGAAATTGGTCGCCCGCTCCCGCTCTCTGTGGCAGCATACCTTAAAGGTCATCGATCCGGGCATCGGTACCGGTTTGCAAAATCAGGCTCTCACGGGGCCCGCCGGAATGCCGTTGCGCGGTCTCGTGGAAAATGTCACCTTGCCCGATTCACAATCCTCCTTTACGTTTGTGGTGGCGGGTCCCGTTTCCAATATTGATCAGGATGTCCACGAATTTTCTAAAATGTTGTTGATCACGTTGATGGCATTGGGGGTAGGACTGGTGAGTGCCGTTTTCTTTCAGATCCGGATTGGGTTACGCCCACTATCCCGGTTGCAACAGGCTTTGGCGGAAAC
>DOFS01000473.1 GCA_003523945.1 Nitrospiraceae bacterium
TGTTTGGTAGGTTTTTTGGGGATACTCGCGGCTGATTTGGATGAACGAGGGGAGGATGTTCCTGGAAGGCTCCAACGTTTTCGATAATACACCGCCTGACATTCCGGACATTGAAGGAAGCCTTTGGGAGCGGCCTTCATTGAATAGGGATCATCACCTGTCAGCTCTTTTTTCTTATACGATGTGGAATAATTTTGCCGTTTTGATATCGCCATCATCTTTGCCTCGCTGTTTATCGTGAAGACATTTCTGGTGTGACGTGCATCCTTATGAGAGTAAATCCAATTTTCATGCCGCCGTTTGGGATCGAATCTTTTTGGATAGGAGCGAAGGAAAATCTAACCCAGGAGGAGTTTTTGGGGTTGGTTGGATGGAAAGGCGGGTTAAAAGTGTACCATCATGCTACATGCCGGAAGAGCTCATCCGTCCCACTTTGCCCCAATTCCAGTTTGCGGGGGGATCATTGTTCAACCGACGTCTTTCGAAATGAAAGGGGGAACCGGTTTCCTGCGTTACAGTTGCCATTTTGTCAATAAAGGGGTGTTGGCTACGGTTGACTTGAATCCAATGTGTCACGGGTGTCAACGTTTTGCTTGGGAGGTATCGCCGGGCGGTTCCAGAGGGTCGGGTTGCGAAATACGCTGTCTTAAGGGGGGGAAACGCTCAACGTTATTGGGTCAAGGTCTCATTTACGGTTAAAAAAAGCTGATTAATCAGCGCCCCTGATAGAGAGCCAATGGCTGTTGCGACCAGAGCTGACAACAGGATGCCGATGACAATGATGAAGAGAAACCTCATGACATTTTCCTTTTTCTTAGGCTTACCGTACGACACCTGTCTATTGTTGAATGATCCCATTGGGCTATTCACTCATGCTCTTGAGAGGCAGTAGACCTTGTAGTCTCCAGATGATGTCCGATTCAATGAAGTGCCGCAGTGGTTGCCATTTATAGCCGGGGTGAGCCGGAAATGAACATGACTCAAAAGATGGGGAATTACGGTCTCATGTGTGCCGGCAAGGAGCCAAATGAAGTTTCGGGATTGACGGGGTGGACAACGAAAAGGGATTCGGGACGATCCGGATAGAAACTGGCAGAGAAAAAAGCGGGGAGCCGGGTTCACTTCCCGGCTGGGTCTCTCAGATGACTGGCCACACCGGTGGGCTGGGCCATCGTTCAGTGTTCATGTTTGACATCTGCAGGGAGGGCGGGGAGGAAGGCCTGATCGTTCTCTGGTCGGCGGTTTCGATGGGAGGTCTTGATGAGTCGTTCTCAAACGTTGTTCTCAAGAACGAAGGGACCTCTTGAGTCTACTGGTTGGAAAGATTGTGGATCTGCTGTTCCAATTCTTCGATGCGGTCCAATAACTCCAGCGCCACGCTGACTCCCGGCCAGTTAATTCCTAAGTCTCGATGTAACCGGAGCCCGCGGCTTAACCGGTCAAGGGCGTCTTCGGGAAACAACATCATTCCCTGCGGGTCCGGTTCCGGCGGTTGAATAATTTCCCATTGTAAACAGACCTCCAGCATATCTTCGCCAATTCCTAATCGGGTACAGACTTCTTCACGGCGAATTCTCCCGAAGGTGATGATTTCCGCGGTAACCTGTTCCAAGGATGGTTTTGAGTCATCATTCATGGGTGGCCTCACGAAGAAGAGTTGAGCGGGGGTCAGGATGATCGAACTTGGCTAATTGCTCATAGAGTTGTTGTTCCTCGGAAGAAGGAGTCTTAGGGGTGACGATGTCCAGTACCACAAATTGATCTCCATGCCCTCCTGTTCGTTTGGGCAGGCCTTTCCCCTTTAATCGCATTCGTTGTTGGGATTGGCTCCCGGCGGGAATTTTCAGCCTGACCGTTCCTGATAACGTGGGGACCGGAATGTCGGTGCCCAATACGGCCTCCCACGGCCAAAGCGGGAGAGTCACTACAATATCTGAATCTTTCCGTTGAAATACGGGATGGGGGGCAATCTGTACATAAAAGAATAAATCCCCTGGTGGTCCTCCCCCGCGGCCAGGCGCGCCTTTCCCTTTCACGCGAAGCCGTTCGCCGTCGCGCACTCCGGCCGGAATGCGAACTTCGATCTGACGAGGAGTTCCACCGGCATCAGGAAGAGTTAAGGCCCGGCGTGTGCCGGTAAAGGCTTCCCGGAGCGAGATTGGCAGATTGGCTTCCATGTCGGCTCCCGCCATGGCGAAGCCGCGAAAGCCGGCCCCTTCCCGTTGAGCCCCCTGCCGGAACATGTTCTCAAAAATATCACTGAAGTCGGCACCTCCCTGGGTATATCCGCCAAAGGGCCCTCCCCCCGGATAGGCTCCTCCGCCTTGTTGGCGGGCCCGTTCATAGGCCTCCGCTTCCTTCCAGTTCATGCCGTACTGATCGTATTTTTTTCTGTTTTCCTCATCCCCCAGGACTTCATAGGCTTCATTCAGCTCTTTGAATTTTTTTTCCATTTCTGCTTTTTTATCGCCTGCATGGAGATCAGGATGGTACTGGCGTGCCAGGCGACGATAGGCTTTTTTGAGTTCTTTCGCGTCGGCGGTTTTTTTGACCCCCAATATGTCGTAAAAATCTCGTTGTGCGGATGCCATAGATGAAAATCCTTGACTAGTTTAAGAAGGGTCTAGGCTCCTGGTGAACAACAGGATGCCTCATAACTCTAAAGCTAGCGTTTTTCCGGGAAGAAGACAAGAGATCAAGGTGAAGATGTGAGCGCCTCTTTGATTCAAGTGGTAGCAGGTCAGTCATGCGTCCATCTGTTTAAGGGAACACCTGATGATCGTTGGTGTCGCACATCG